>VGLH01000227.1 GCA_016866785.1 Candidatus Poribacteria bacterium | reverse complement strand
GGGGCGAGGATGGCAACTCGCGCGCGCCGCTGGAGATACACGGAGGCAATCTGCTGGGCATCCACTATGAGAGCCCCATTGCCAGCGCCCAAGTGAAGTCTGCGATCCTTCTCGCCGCTCTCAGGGCTCAAGGCTCCACCACCGTGGTGGAACCCGCGCTGTCTCGCGACCACACCGAGCGGATGCTGATCGCCTTCGGAGCCGATGTGCATCGGGACGGCAACTCGGTCAGTCTTTGCCCCGGCTCGCGTCTCTCCGCGCAGCCGCTGGTGGTGCCCTCGGACCTCTCGTCAGCCGCCTTCTTCATCGTCGCGGGGCTGCTGGTTCCCAACTCCGATCTCGTGTTGCAGGGCGTCGGCGTAAACGAGACCCGGGACGGCATCCTCGACGCGTTGTCGCAGATGGGCGCGACCATCGAGCACGAGCATGGGCGCATGGTCGGAGCTGAACCCGTCGCCGACGTTCGCGTGACCACCAGCGGGCTCCGAGGAGTCGAGTTCGGCGGCGAGCTGATCGTGCGCATGATCGACGAAATCCCGATTCTGGCTCTGGCTGCTTCGCAGGCGCGCGGCGTGACCATCGTCCGGGATGCGGCTGAGCTGCGCGTCAAGGAGACCGATCGCATCGAAGCCATCGCGACAGAGCTCGGACGCATCGGCGTCGAGGTCGAATCTCGACCCGACGGCTTCGCGATCCAGGGACCGCAGACCATCCATGGAGGAACGTGCGAGAGCCGCGGCGATCATCGGATCGCCATGACGGCAGCGATTGCGGGGCTCACCGCGCGAGCTCCCGTCACGATCCACGGGACAGACTGCGTCGGGACATCGTTTCCGGGCTTCTGGGACTTGCTGAAGCGTCTATGACGGCGGATCAAGCATCTCATGTGGTCGTAGCAATCGACGGGCCCGCAGCGGCTGGAAAGAGCACGGTGGCGCGGGGGCTCGCGGAGAAACTGGGGTTCGTCCATCTCAACAGCGGCGCGCTCTACCGAGGCGTGACGCTCCTTGCTTTGCGCACCGGCGTCCGACTTGACGACGAGAGCCGACTCGAAGTGCTGGCTCGGGACGCGGAGATGGGCTTTACCCTGGACGGACGGTTCCTCCTCAACGGTGTGGACGAATCGGCGGCGATCCGTACTCCCGAAGTCGATACGGCGGTCTCGCGCGTCTCCATCTGGCGACGAGTCCGCGCCGAGGTCACGCGCCATCAACGCCGGATCGCGTCGCTCGCCGATGTCGTCATCGAAGGGCGCGACACGACGACCGTCGTATTCCCGAATGCGCAGGTGAAGTTCTTCCTGTCGGCGAGTGTGGAAGAGCGGGCGCGTCGGCGCTATGCCGAGCTCGTCGCGAAGGGGGAGTCCGCTTCGCTGGATGAGATCGCCGCCGAGATTCGGGAGCGCGACCAGCGCGACGAGACGCGTCACGAGAGCCCGCTTCGAGTTGCCGACGACGCGGTTGTGGTCGATTCGACGTCTCTGCCCGCCGACGAGATCGTGTCGCAGATGGCGCGGACGGTCGCCGAGCGAATCACCTCCAAGTAGGGACCGCCCCATGGAAGCGACACCGGAATCCGGCCTGATGTACCGACTCGGGTATCGACTGGCATATGCGCTGATGCTGCCGCTGTGCCGCCCTCAGATCACTGGCACCGAACACGTCCCCAAGTCGGGCCCATTCCTCGCTGCGGCAAACCACACGAGCTACCTGGACCCGATCTTGATCGGTTGCGTATTCCCGCGGGAGCTGAACTACATGGCGAAGGAGACGTTGTTCCGCGCCCCGGCCGACTGGTTGCTTCGGTCGGTCAACGCCTTTCCCGTCAAGCGTTGGTCGGCGGACGTGGGAGCCCTTCGACATGCCCTGCGAGTGCTCAAGGAGGATCGCCCGGTCTTGCTTTTTCCCGAAGGCACTCGGGGAACCGGCGCGGAGTTCCTGGCGGCGCGGAAGGGCGTCGGATTCCTCGCAGTGCGGAGCCAGGCGCCCGTCATTCCTGTGTATGTTGACGGCGCGTCAACCGTCCTTGGGCGCGGACAAACGTACCCACGGCGCGCGCAGGTCCGGATCAGTGTCGGACCCGCGATGTCCTTCCCTCGTGACACGGAGCCCGAGGTCGCTGCGTACGACATCCTGGCGGCGATCGGGGAACTCCGCGAATCCTTCCGGCAACAGCATAGCTCTTGACGTCGTCGCCGACCTCTGACACACTCAGCCAGCGTCGGCTGACGGGTTTGGTGCTCCTGCGTACGCACGTCGGAGACCCGCCACGGCTGGCTGTGTGGGCATCGCGTCGATGCCAGATGACATGCCTCGGTCGCGATCACGACCGTGGCGGGAGGCGACCCGTGTCAAAGCTCCCGACGGCATTCCACATTCATCCCCCTTGCGCCGCGTCCGTGCGAAGCCGTGGGCGGCGTCGAATCGCGACGCGTGAAGCTGGATAACGCGTCGGCACCGACTTCATGTGATTGTCGTCGGCGCATCAGGAAAGGAGGTACAGGTTCAAGCTAGTCGGGCGAACAGGTCGATCCGGTTGGATTAGGAGGAAACCCCATGCGTGTGAGGTATTTCGGTGTGAGTGTGCTGGCGGCGCTGCTCTTGTGCGGTAGCGCACAGGCGGACCTGCCCAAAGACATCGTCCTCTACATCAACTTCGATGAGGGAAAGGGCGACAAGCTGGTCGATCACAGCATCTACGGCCACACCCTCGATCGCGTGGCCGGCAAAGAGAAATGGGTCGCCGGCAAGTACGCGGGAGCGATGGAGTTCGATGGCGCGACGGCGTTCCAGACGAAGAAGTCCGACATCCTGGCGAAGTTCGATTCGACCATCAGCGTCGGCGCCTGGGTCAAGCCGATCGCGCTGACCGGCTGGACCAACATCGTCGAGATGGATGGGCCCGCGAACGCGGCGTGGAAGGTCGGGTTCAACAACGCCCTCCTGGTCTTCACAACCTACCGCGTCAAGGACCACAACGGCGCGACGAATCTGGCGCTCGATAAGTGGCAGCACGTCGCCTACACGTACGACGGCAAGAGCGCCAAGATGTACATCGACGGCAAGCTCGACAAGGACGAGCCCGGCGCCGGAACGATCAAGACGGCGGACGCCGGAACGCCGACGCTGGATGTCGGTTGGCGCAGCGGGTCCAAGGCATCGTACCTCAGCGGAATCTTGGATGACCTGTGGATCTCCAACGTCGTGAAGAGCGAGAAGGAGATCAACACACTGATGGGCGGCATCAACCTCGCCGTCGATGCGCAGGGAAAGACATCGACGACCTGGGGCGCGATAAAGGCA
>VGLH01000226.1 GCA_016866785.1 Candidatus Poribacteria bacterium | reverse complement strand
CGCGCGTCGGACATCCTCGTTGCTAAGCGACTCGCCTTCGAGATACCGCTCCAGCAGTTCCTCGTCTTGCTCCGCAGCCGCCTCGACCAAGAGAGTCCGATGCTCGTCGACGACATCCGCCATGGCGACCGGGATTTCGACCTCGGCGTAGGTAGCGCCGAAGTCATCGGACTCCCAGACGTACGCCCGGCGCTCGATCAGATCGAGGATGCCATGGAACGTCTCTTCCGAGCCCAACGGAAGCTGCACGGCGATGGGGCGGGTTCCGAGGCGTTCCTCCATCATCTCCAAGACGCGGAAGAAGTCCGCTCCGACGCGGTCCATCTTGTTGACAAAGGCGATCCGGGGAACGCCGTACCGATCCGCCTGCTTCCACACGGTTTCGGACTGGGGCTCCACGCCGCCGACCGCGCAAAACACCGCGACGGCGCCATCGAGCACGCGCAGCGACCGCTCGACTTCCACGGTGAAGTCCACATGTCCCGGAGTATCGATGATGTTGACCCGATGGTCCGCCCAGGCGCATGTCGTGGCGGCGGAAGTGATCGTGATTCCGCGTTCCTGCTCCTGCTCCATCCAGTCCATCGTCGCGGCGCCGTCGTGGACCTCGCCGATCCGATGCGTACGACCGGTGTAGTATAGGACGCGTTCGGACACCGTCGTCTTGCCGGCGTCGATATGCGCCATGATGCCGATGTTGCGCGTGCGATCCAGCGGATATCGCCGCTCGTCGTTGTTCGCTTCGTTCTGCATTCGACTACCAATCAGCGGACAGGAGAACCCACGATCCGGGATCGTCCTTCCAGCGCCCATTGGAGACGGCGGGTTGCGCGACCTGAACAGTCGTCGGCAATCCGCAGGACATCCTTGGGACGCGTACTGCGTCTCAGAGCGGCGCTCAATGACGGCTCATCGCGCCTGGTGACACTCGACTCGTTACAGCCGATCAACTGGGATCCAGAGACCAAAGCCATCTCGGCGGCAACGCCTACCGCTTGAAGGTCTCTTCATGCTTCGGCACCGACCGGATGGTCGATCCCGAGCAGCGCCACACACCCGAATCCTGCTACCACTTGTAGTGCGAGAACGCCTTGTTGGCGTCCGCCATGCGATGCGTGTCCAGCTTCCGCCGAACCGCATTGCCTTCGTTCCGGGCAGCGTCCATCAATTCGCCCGCCAGCTTGGCTTCCATCGACTTCTCGCCGCGCGCCCGCGCGTACTGGATGAGCCAACGGAACGCGAGCGACGTACGCCGCTCGGCACGGACCTCGACGGGAACCTGATAGGTCTGTCCACCCACGCGCCGCGACTTGACCTCGACGACTGGTCGGACGTTCTCCAGCGCCTGCTGGAAGATATCCAGCGGGTCCTGGCTCGTCCGTTCCTCGACGATCCGCATGCTGCGGTAGACGATGTTCTCCGCGACGCTCTTCTTGCCGTCGCGCATGATGCTGTTGATGAACTTCTGGATCGTCGGGCTCCCGTAGACGGGATCCGGGATCGGTTCTCGCTTGATGACCGCGCGTCGTCTCGGCATGAACGTCTCGTACCTCTATGCTGAGTGCCGCTTCGATGAGCTCACTAACGACCCGACGCCTGGGCTCCAGGTCGCTTCGCGCCGTACTTGGACCTGCCTTGGCGACGGTTCTCGACGCCTGCCGCATCGAGCGTCCCACGTACGATGTGGTAGCCCACGTTCGGCAGGTCACGCACACGACCGCCACGGACGAGGACGATGTTGTGTTCGTTCAGGTTGTGGTCGATGCCCGGAATGTAGGCGGTCACCTCTCGCTGGTTCGAAAGGCGCACACGGGCGATCTTGCGCAGCGCGGAGTTCGGCTTCTTAGGCGTCTTGGTGCGCACCTGCAGGCAGACACCGCGTCGCTGCGGGCAACCCTCCAACGCGGGAGCCTTGCTCTTCGCGTTGAACTGCTTCCGTCCCTGACGTACCAGTTGGTTGATCGTCGGCATCGTCGACCTTCACCCCTTCTGCGGAACCACCAGAATGGCATCAACTGAGCAGCGCCGGATCACGCCGGATTCGCCTGCGCCCGACCGGGCTGTCGAAAGCGCAAAAAGAAAGCCCCAGAGGGGCTGCACTCTCGAACAGGAGAACCGTTGGTGTCCCAACCGCTGTTCAGGAGTCTCCTTTCCTTCCCAAGGCACGCCCGCAACGCGCCCCAGGGCTTGAAAGAACCCTCTGCCTTGTAGCCTCTCGCCGGTTCCGCCACTGTCTTCAACGGCTCCGCAACCGGCTCGACGCGACGGGATTCCTCACCAGACCCGTCAGGAAAGCATTATTCCCGACCGAAGCCGGGCGTGTCAAGCTAGAATGACTCCATCTCGCCGGGATTCTGCATCAGCGACCCGATATCTCGACGCCCGTCGTCGCGGCTTGCCAGCGAGTTTCCTTGGCGGTAGGCTTCTGGCGTCCGTTCGTTCGTGGTGAGTATCGACATTCGGACTCTTGTTCGTTCGAATCCAAGGAGGCTTCGATGGCATCACACAGATACGTCTGTTCTACTTACGCACCGCTCGCCCTGGTGTTGGCGGGGCTTCTCAGCTTGGCGGCATGCGGCGAGGATGCCGAAACGCCGCCGGTCGGCAAGCAAACCTACTCCCTCCAGCTCGACCTCCGAAACTTCGCGCCGCACGCGAGCCAGCGGCTCGAGGGCAGACTCGTCGACACCAAGACGAACCGCCAAATCGCGACGGCTCTGGCGGTCGGGGCTCCCGAAGTGACGCTCTTCTTCGGCAAGGTTCTCGTCGAAGGCGAGAGCTATCGCGTCGACTTCTACGCGGACCTCGACCGGAACGGGGAGTATACGGCTCCGGTGGGCGAGCCCGTCACCGCTTGGCCCGACCATCAGTGGCGCATCGTCAGCACGACGGACTTCGTGGAAGGCGCTGCGAGTCTCGCGAACGCCGCTGCCGACGTCAGGCTCACGATGACGCACAACACGCGGTTCACCGACATCGATTGGCCCGGACGCGAGCAGAACTCCGGCGCGACCTACCACTCGCTCCAGCTCAATCTGCGGAGCTTTGCGCCGCACGCCGGGCAGCGAATCGAAGGGCGCGTCGTCGACGTGGACTCCGGACGCGAGGTCATTCGAACGAACATCGTCGGCGCGGTGTCGTCGGCTCTGGACTTCGGCCGCGTCCTCGCCGTTGGCAGAAGCTATCGCGTCGACTTCTACGCGGACCTCAACAAAGACGGCGTGTACACGCCACCTCAGGGAACCCCGCCAACCGGCTACCCCGACCATCAGTGGCGGATCCAGGGCGACACGACATTCGCCGAAGGCGCTGCGGGGCTGACCAACGTCGGC
>VGLH01000225.1 GCA_016866785.1 Candidatus Poribacteria bacterium | reverse complement strand
GGCATTGGCTTCGCGCCATGTATTTTGTCTGATGTCGTCGTTGGGTTCGTCCTCCATGAACGAGTCCGGCGGGGACCCGTTTTGTCCCCACGCGCCATCAGGTTGCACGTAGGCGAAGTAGATGCGGTCACACGCCGCGTAGGTTCCGCCTTCGCCGTTCCATATCTGGAGAAACTCATCGTCCAACAAGTTGATGTCCGGCTGCCAAACGTACCAGAAACCCGTCGGAATCTGATGCGCAACCGTCTCACCAAGCCGGAACGTCCCGAGACGCCTGCGAGGAGTCAGTGCCACTTGCATGGTCATCTCTCCTGCTTCTTCAAGCTACCCCATGTTCGCGCAAGATCTCGTTGAGGATTCACGCCGGCAGGTGTCGACGATTTACGATACAATCGCTCGGGCCCACCCATCAACCAAAGCGAACTCGTAGTCGCATCGTACTGCAACCGACTCAGGGCCCATCTTGGATCCCATCGTGCGTCCCTGTCCCACGTCAGGCCTCCGTTTGTCGTGCGGTAGATCGACGGAGGCGCGATGATACTCGCTTCTTCCGCATTTTTGCCGATGACCCAGCCGTTCTGCCCCGACACAAACACCGGACCCCAACCCACCGGCATGTTCGTCGGAACACTCCATGTGCTTCCACTGTCCATCGTGTGCGTGAGCGGAACCTGATCCCAGCTCCACCCTTCCGAGGGCGAAACGAACTCGACATGCGCGCCGACGGTGTTCGGATAAGGACTGCGTGTGTCGAGCACCTCCCACGCCCGACCTCCGTCGGTTGTCCGGAAGACATACCTCCGTGAACATGTCAAGGCCGGAATCCAGCCGTACTGCTCTCCGACGAAATCGATGTCCAGCGGGGGGTAAAAGTTCGACGCGAAGTCCGGGTTCTGCCCGCAGAACCGGTGGGTGTCTTCCATGCCGAAGAGGAACGTCTTCCAGGTCGCGCCGCCGTCGTGCGTCACGGCGATGGCGTAGCCACGGTATGACTGCGACTCATTGCCCAACCCATCGGCGCGGACAAAGGTGATCGTGCCCGCCATGACGCCGAAGGAGCGCGTGACGAAACGCGCCGTCTGGAAATACCTCCGACTCGCTTCCGCAACGGCGGAGGCATTCCCGAGCGTAACGGATTCGGTGACCACTCCCTGACGCAGCGACCAGGAGTTCCCGCCATCCGTCGTATGGTAGAAGCGGACCGGCGCGCCGAGGGCGTTCGCTGGGTCGTTCGCCTCGACCTTGTACTGGTGAGGCGGAGCCCATCCCTCCATCGGCGTCACGAAGGACGCGCGGTCGTAGACGAACCGGGGCATGGCGATCGGCGCCGGAGCCCATGTCGCTCCGCCGTCCGACGTGCGAAGGAGAACGGGACCACGTGTCGCCCAGTCATAGCCGGATGCCCATCCCTCCTGCGGCGTGACGAAGTGCAGGTTCACGACGTAGCATGTGTCGCACCCGATGATCTTCGAAGGAATCCACGTCGCCTCTTGCGCCGATGCGGTTGCGCAAGCTGCGACCATCAGAACAAAGCAGCTCTGCCGCAGCCAGCGTGAACACGAGTCCATGGAGCACCTCGCGATCCGTCAGGCGGCTATGAAGGCGTTTCGGGCGGCATGGATGGTCGGCAGGTCAGGAAGCATACTCGCGGCTCCCTCGCGGAATCAGGCACTGGAGGTAGCGCGTATCGCGGCGACGAGCTCGGCAGACATGCTGCCAGCGCTGACCTCGACGATGTTCTCGATATCGGCGGCGCTCGTGGCTCCGCTGAGGGCGACGCTCACGGCGGGATGGCTGAGGGCGAACCGCATCGCCGCGCCGGAGAGTCCGCCCGGCTCGTCGGCGAGCAGGACGTCGAGCGCCTCCATCTGACGGCGCTCGGATTCCTGCAAGCCTCCCTCCATCGAGTCTCGCGCCGACCCGAACAGGCCCATCCGCAGCGGACTCGCTTGGATGACGCCCATATCCCGCGCGTGAGCCTCGTCGAACAGCTCCGACGCGGACTGGTCGAGCAGGTCGTAGCGCATGAACACCAAGAGCGTGTCGAAGACGTCCGTCTCGATGCAGCGGCGCAGGAAGTCGATGTCCCTGCCGGTGATGCCGAGGAACCGGCACCAGCCCCGTTCGCGCGCCTCGATCATCCCTTCGGCGGCTCCGCCGGGCCCGAAGACGCGCTCCCACGGCGGCTCGGCGGGCGTGTGGAGCTGGAAGATGTCCATGGAGGGGCGTCTCAGGAGACGCAGGCTCTCCTCGGCGCTGGCGAGAACGGCGTCCCGCGAGAGATCGTGATCCGCCGGTCGGTGCCCGAACTTCGTCGCGACGACGGCGGAGGTCTGTACGCCGTCGAGCGCCTTGCCGATGACGGCTTCGCTCTTGCCGCCTATGTAGCACTCGGCGGTGTCGATGTAGGTGACGCCGAGCTCCAGCGCGCGGCGCACCGTGGCGACGCCCGATTCGACGGGCGCTCTGCCGTCTCTGCCCAGTAGCCAGGCTCCGCCCAAGCCGATTTCGCCCACCTCCAGACCCGTCCTGCCGAGCCGACGCGTTCTCATGCTTCCCCTCCCAGGTCGCCTGCCAACGCGGTTATATCAGAGAGCCCGGACGACGCCAACGGTTGCGCCGTCCTGGACGCCGGGCGATACTGGGCGGGTCGCGCCGGAACGCGGCGAGGCTTCACCGGCGAGGAGGTTCCCATCCACCCGATCCGCCTGCGAGCCATCATCGCCATCGTCGTCCTCGTCCCGCTGAACTGCTGGTGGGTCGTCGCCTCGACCTACCGCGTCGCCACCTGCCCGACTCAGGTATCGCTCTACTTCAACGCCGTGTTTACGCTCGCCGTGCTGATCGGCGGGAACGCAGTGTTCGTGCGCGCATGGTCGCGCTGGGGCGGAGCCGCGCCGCTAAACCGCGCCGAGCTGATGGCGGTCTACACCTGCGTCTCAGTAGGTTCCAGCCTGTCGGGTGTCGACCGGATGTTCGTTCTCGTGCCGCTGCTGGGGCACGCGTCGTGGTTCGCAACGCCGGAGAACGACTGGGCGGGGCTCTTCCAGCAGCACATCCCGCGATGGCTCACCGTGTCAGACCGGAGCGTGCTGTCGGGCTACTACAACGGGCTCTCGACGCTCTACACGGGAGCGCACTTACGAGCGTGGCTGCCGGTGGTCGCCTGGTGGAGCGTGTTCCTGGTGGCGGCGCACCTCGTCATGCTCTGCCTGAACATCGTCGTGCGGCGTCAGTGGATCGAGGGGGAACGCCTCAGCTATCCGGTGATCCGCCTGCCGGTCGAGATAACGGAACCGCGCGGGGCGTTCTTCCGCTCCGAGTGGATGTGGGTCGGCTTCGCCGTAGGAGCCGTCATCGACATCGTGAACGGCGT
>VGLH01000224.1 GCA_016866785.1 Candidatus Poribacteria bacterium | reverse complement strand
GTGTTCGCCAGCGTCTGCCGGAGCTCCCGCGAGCGGACCAGGGCTGCTTCGAACTCAGCCTCCTGCGCTCTCGCTGACGCAGCGACTGCCATCAGCACCAACGCCCATACGGGAATGCGCTTCATCCCGAGTCCTCCTACTCCAACGACGAGAGCTCGAGTGGGTCCTTCGTGCCGGCTGTGACGGGAAACGCGACCGCCTCCGCCGCCCACTCGGATACGGGACGGTTCCGCAGAATGTCCACAGCGATGCGACGCAGGAGCGACCCCGATTCCGACGCCGGCAACGCGAAGAGGTTCTGCTCGCGCAGCGCTTCGGGGTTCACTTCGTCGAGCTCGATCGGAACCGTCGTGAAGATCGCTTTGACGACTTCGAGTCCGACGGGGCCCTTGACTCGGATGCGCCAGCGCTCGTCGGGAACGGTCACCCTCTCACCAGCGCGCACGGCGTTGTGCGTCGCGAATCCGTTCGGGTAGAGGACATTCAGCGAGCCGTCCGTGGCGATGTTGACCAGAAGCAGGTAGCCATTGTGGCTTGGCGTGAACTGGAACGAAACCGTATCCCCGATCCGCGCAGACTCCGGACCTATCAGCCCGATGCGGATCGGCGAGTCCGGGTTCTCGAGCGCAGCGAGGGCTTTCTTCGTGAATGCGGCGACGAGCGACGGCGTCAACTGCTCGGCAAGCGCTCGCGCGGCCTCTTCGGGGGAACCGAAACGAGCGAGCCGCAACGGCTCCGCCGCAAGAGCGCGATTCGGGTTCGCCAGGGTCACTTCCGCGATGGGCGTCGCCGTGTCCCGGCGGATCGAGCCGAAGAGCAGGCGATCCGGTGTGTCCACTTCCTCGGCGAGCCGTACATCGGGTATCGCGGCAACCTCCGTCCGGAGCGCGTCGATGAACGTCGCCGTCTCCGCCGACGCGGGAGTGTCATCGTCCTGCAGGATGCGGACAACGAGGCGGTCGGGCTCGACGGGGCGGCGGTAGAGCCTGACGGCGTCGTTCGCCGCGACGGGAAACGGCTTGTCGGCGAACTCCGCGCGGCTTCGCGTCGCTTCGATAGCCACGACTCGAACGGTTCCCGCTGGAAGCGCGCCGTCGGGAACACGCCCCTCCGGTGTCAGCAACGCCCTGGCGAACACGCGATAGACCGCGCCACGCACGACGCCATGGTTGGCTCCGATGCTCAGGACGACGGTGTTGCCTCGAGTCTCGACGACGCGTTCCGGAGCGAGCGCCGGCTCGGGAGGAGGAGGCGGAGGCAGCGGCGGAGCCTCTTCAGCGATCGGCTCAGGCGGCGGCGCGGGCTCGACGACGAGGGTCTTCGGCGTGATGAGCGCGAACGACTCGCCGTCGGTTCCGTTGATCTGCGGTTCCTGAGCGAATCCGCGTTCCTTGATGCGCCGCGCGGCGTAGCTCTGGAGCTCTCCGAGCGTGATCGTGCCGTCACGGTTGGCGTCGGCGGCTCCACGAGCCCCCTCTGCGACGAAGTAGGTCAACACGCCATGCTTGTACGCGCTCGACTCCATCGAAATCTGGTCGGGACGGCAGGCTGCGAGCTCGAGAACGCGGCTGTCTCGGACGGTCGCTCCTCCTCGGGGCGACAGGCGGTTGAGCGCGGCTTCGTCTGCCTGATGGGCAGCGCGCGACGCCAGAGCGATCTCGCGCCCGTTGATACCCGCTTCCTTGACGCGGTTACCTCCGGCATATATCGCCTTGGAACCGGTTCCTGAGTGGCAGGCGTCGAGAATGGCGACCTTCGTCGCGCAGGGAATCTCCTGGAGCCACGCGTCCAGAACGTCGTCGCGGATGAACGACAGATCGGACAGAGGGCTGCTGTCGTGGGCGCACAGGGCTTCGTCGAGTCCGTCCTCCTCGTCGCCGTTGTCGTCGATCATGTAGGAGCCGTGACCGGAGAAGTAGAAGATCGCCGTGTCCGTCGGCTGCACTCGATTGGCGAGCCAGCTCTTGAGCGACTCGCCGATCGCGTTGCGTGTCGCGTCCGATCCGAAGAGCATTCGGATGTTCGCTTCGGGCACACGGGTAGAGACCATGAGCAGTTCGCCCATGAGCCGCGCGTCGTTTTCGGCATAGCTGAGAGGTTTGAAACCGGACTGGTACTGGTTGATGCCAACGAGTACGGCATAGGTCTCCGCGCGCGCCATCGTCGTGATGGCAGCCACCGCCACGGCGAGCATCGACAACCATCGCAGCTTCATGGGCGCAGTCCTTCCGCGCGTTCGCGTCTCCGTCTCATTCCACATCGTCGAACAGTGGAGCGTCCGTGTCCTGCGGTTCCACGCCGACGCGATACCAGAGCCGGATCGTGCTGTCTTCGGAACCTGTCGCGAGGAGCCTTCGATCCGAACTCAACGCGCCGGAATAGACCCAGGAGGTGTGCCCCTGCGACCATTGAAGCTGATCGCCTGTATTCAGGTCTCGGACGCCGATCCCGAAGCTGCCGTCGATGACTGCGGTTCGGTCGTCCTCGGCGATGTCCAGCGCCAAGAGCCCGATGTAGGGAACCGTGAAGGATGCCAGCGGGGCTCCCGTGGGTATCTCCCACGTCCGCACGGTCGCGTAGGTGTCGGCCGTGGCGAGGCGCGATCCGTTCGCGTAGAACTGGAGCTCGCGGACGAGCGCTCCCTGGGGCAGGAGCATCCACTCGACCTTGCCTGTATCCAGGGTTCAGGAGCCCAATCCGGGCGTCCGCCGTGGCGAAGGCAACCGCGCTCCCGTTTGGACTGATGATCAGGTCCTGGATGTGAGAGGGATGGCTGAGGACGGTATCGACATACGCTCCAGTCGTCACGTCCCACCGTCGGATCGATCCGTCGCGCAGCCCAGCGACGATGAGCCCGCGTCTCCGGTCGAGACGAAGGGCGAACACCTCGCCAGCGCCACTTGGGAAGCGGCGGATGAGTTCCCCGGTGTCGACATTCCAGACTCGGATCATCCCGTCGCGACAGCCGCTCACGACGACCTTTCCGGCGGTGTCCACCGACAGCGCGTCGACAACGTGATCGTGAGCGAGCGTGCGCAAACACCGACCGGTCACGGGATCCCAGACGCGTACCGTATGGTCGTCCGATCCGGAGAAGAGCAACGCGTCGTCAGCTTGGAACTCGACATCGAGGATTCTGCCACGATGGCCTGCGAAGACAGGACCCTTCGTGACCGCGAGCGGGAAGACGATCGGGTATCGCCGGTCGCGGACTTCCACCCATGTCTTGATAATCCGCGTGTATCCCCGAATGATGCGGACTTCCGCCTTCGCCGTGCGGTAGACGGTCTTCATCCGACGGGCGACATCGAGTGGAACCGCCAGCACGCCGACGGCGGCGTCCAACGTTCCTTCCAGTGAGAGGGTCGGACGATACTCCTCGGCGTCGGC
>VGLH01000223.1 GCA_016866785.1 Candidatus Poribacteria bacterium | reverse complement strand
GGCAGAGCCTCAAGGACTCAGCCAGATGCTCGAACGCGTCAGATATCTGTCCTATGGTCAGTTACTTTGGAGATGTCGTATTCCCCCACCTCAATCCTCCCCCACGCTTCGCGGGGGGCGGAGGCTATGTCCCTCCCCCTTGCATGGGGGAGGGTTAGGGTGGGGGTCGGATAACACGATAAGTCACTGTCACTGACCACTAGCTCCCGTGCGGCTCTCGCCAGGCGGCGCAACGCGTACGACTGCCCCTTCTTGTCCCCGACGCGACGGTTCAGTTCCAGCGCTTCCTTCTGAAGCCGCGCTGCCGTCGTGAAACGCCCTTCCGCGAACGCGATGCTGCCCAATGTCGAAAGCGATGCGGCAACGCGAGCGGAGTCCCCCAGTTCTCGGCGAATCCTCAGGGATTCCGTGCTCCGCGCCCTGGTTTCGGTGTAGTCTGGGGCGTCCAACGCGAGAACGCTGAGATCGTGCAGCGTTTCCGCACGCGTGCGTTGGTCGTCGTGTGTCTCCTGCAGGGCGAGGGTGTCGCGATAGAGCGCTGCCGACTCGCCGTAGAGTCCTGCGATGCGCTTGATGATCGCGAGCTGTCGGAGAGCCATGACCATGGTGGACGTTTCGCCGGCTTCGCGCGCTTTGTCATAGCTCATGCGGAAGAGAGCCTCGGCGCGTGTGGATTCCTGCTTGCCCCACAGCGACCTGCCAGCCCACAGGAACACCTTGGCTTGCAGATGCGCGGGCACTGGCTCCGCCCGCGGAAGGCAGCGTTCGAGCCACTCCCGTCCCTCTGTCCAGTACCCCCGAAGGGCGCAGTACGGGCCCAGAGCCGCGACCAACCGGAAACACAACGTCAGGTCGTTGTCCAGAGCCCATCCGAGCGCCGCCCTGAAGTCGTGGTATCGGTCGTCCAACTGAGCCGCGATAGCAGCCTGATTCGGACCAGACCGCTCAGCGGCGGCCTCCTCAGCGAACTCGACCAAGTACTCCACATGCCGTCGTCGCACGCCATCGAGCGCTCCCGAGGCATGCAGATGCTCGAGACCGTACGCCCGAAGCGTGCTCAACAAGTAGTAGCCAGGGGACTCCGATTCCTCAGTCGTCGCCACCAAGGATCGATCGACAAGCCGAGAGAGGATGTCCACAATCTCCCACCGCTCGACGCCGTCCCCATCGCAGACCTCCTCCGCTGCCTCGACGGCGAACGTGCCCTCGAACACGGCGAGGCGGTCGAACAGGGAACGTTCCGTCTCCGTCAGCAGTTCGTAGCTCCAGTCGATGAGCGCGCGAACCGTCTGCTGACGAGGCACGGCAACGCGGTTGCCGCCGGTCAGCAGTTGGAAACGGTTGTCGAGAAGGCGCTCGATCTGCTGCACGGAGAGCGTCCGCATGCGCGCTGCGGCGATCTCGATCAGCAGGGGAATGCCGTCGAGACGCCAGCAGACCTGCGCCACTGCCGGAGCATTGTCGTCGTTGACCGCGAAGGACGGATTGACCGATCGAGATCGCGTGATGAACAGCCGCACGGCATCGTACTGGGAGAGCTGGTCCGGCGTCGGCAGCGGACGCGCGCGCCAGATGTGCTCGCCTGCGATGCCAAGCGGCTCCCGGCTCGTCACCAACACATGCACTCGCGGGCAGCCTCGGAGCAGCATGTCCACCAGACGCGCGCGCTCCTCGATGAGATGCTCGCAGTTGTCCACCACCAGCAGCGATGTTCGTTCCCGGAGCCGGTCCACCAGCGTCGCCTCCAGCGGACGATTCGGGTCCTCCTGGATGCTGAGCGCGGTTGCGGCACACGGGATGACGAACGCTCCGTCGGATACGCTGCCCAGTTCGATCAGCCACACGCCATCGGGGTACTCGTCGACGACCTCGGCGGAGACCTGCAGGGTAAGGCGGGTCTTCCCGACCCCTCCAGGTCCGAGGATCGTCAGCAGCCGCGCCTCGCGCAGCCGTCCGCGGATTCCCGCGATATCCGATTCGCGTCCGATGAACGACGTGATCTGCGGCGGCAGGTTGTTTGAGAACGCCTCGAGCGACTTGAGGGGCGGGAAGTCGTGCGCGATATCGGGATGGACCAGCTGGAACACGAGCTCGGGACGAACCAGATCGCGCAATCAATGCTCGCCCAGCGGCAGGAGGTCGGCTTGCTCAGGCAGCGTGTCGCGGACGAGTTCCGCCGCCAGACGCGAAAGCAGGACCTGCCCTCCGCTACCTATGGCGCGCAGTCGCGCGACGCGACTCAGCGCAGATCCGAAGTAGTCGTTGTCGCGTTCCTCCGATTCGCCAGTGTGGACCGCCATCCGCACGCGGATTGTGTTCCCAACGCCCCATTCGCGCGCCGTGAGAGCGCGTTGGGCGTCTCGCGCAGCTCCGCGGGCATACGGGCGAGCGGTCCGCTGACGCAATAGACGCCGTTCAGTACGAGGCACGGCAGGAGAATCACGAAGCCAATGCACGCATTTGCGAATCCAAGACGGACATCTACGCGCATCGCCCAAGTGCGTGTCCTGCGACACATCTCCTTGCCGCTCAACATGCCGAACCCATCGGCTGCGTCTCTACCGCCGTCGCTCCGTTGCCCTTGCGCGGACCGCGCGGCCGCGTGACGTAGCATCCCGATGATCTCGTCTGCTCCTCGACGTTTCCTCGGCATCGAGAGTCTCCTTCCCCAACGACGACTCTCAACCGTAGCAGGATCGCTTTTGGGGAGCGGGCCACCATGATGAGGCGCGCGCTGAATCCCTAGAGCGTGTTATGGACTTTCCGAGGTTCGGGTAAACTGTGGGCATGCTTGCGAGAGTCTGCCTCTCCGAACCGAAGAAAGTGCATAACACGCTCTAGCACCCACTCCTTCTGCCGCGCGGACGCAGTCCTCGCTCAGCCCTTCCACGAACGGCCGGAGTGCGTCGAGGTCGTGATGCACGTATCGGCTCGTGACGCTCTGTCCGACGTGGCAGAGCAGCCGCCCTACCTGCTGTTCCGTGGCTCCGAGCCGCGACAGCTCGGAAGCGTAGAAATGGCGCAGGTCGTAGACCTGCATCCAGTCGAGTCCGGTTAG
Source organism: Candidatus Poribacteria bacterium (assembly GCA_016866785.1). Taxonomy (NCBI): domain Bacteria; phylum Candidatus Poribacteria; species Candidatus Poribacteria bacterium. The sequence continues at coordinate 334 of VGLH01000223.1, read as the reverse complement.
GCTCGTCAGTCGTCCCCACGCCGTTTTGATGGAGCCGTAGGGCGCATCTGGCAGCTTTGGGGATGGGAACAACCAGTCACCCTCCATACGTGCGGCACGTCGGCGCAGCAAGTCAGCCGCGAACGTCGAGACGGGAACCACGCCCCAGCGTCCGTTCTTCATCTTCTGCGGCGGTATCTGGATCGAGTCGGAACGGAGCTCGTCCGTCCGGAGCTGAAAACGTTGGATGGGCGCAACCCGGTCAGACCGAGTATGAGGACCATGTCCGCTACGTCGCCGTCCGCAGCGCGGACCAGCGCGACGAAGTCGTCCATCCCGCAGACGCGCACGCGCC
>VGLH01000222.1 GCA_016866785.1 Candidatus Poribacteria bacterium | reverse complement strand
CGAGAAACGGTATGAAGAGCCCCGCCCCTGCCCGAAGCGCGTTCGCGATGGTTCCGCCCAAGCCGTAGAGGATGCCGCGCTGTCGCGCAGGCACGATCTTCGTGAACATCGCCGAGTACGCCGGGATGCTGCATCCCATCATGGCGTAGTGAGCTGCCATGAGCGCCAATAGGACGACGAGCATGGCGGTCGGTCGCGTCGCGGCGAGGATCGGCGTCAGGATCGCCAGGAGCAGCACGGCGAGCCGCTCGAACGTCGCGATGACCATGACGTACCGCTTCTTGATCGCCAGCCGTTCGACATGGTTCGACACGAGGACCTGCGTCGCTGACGTCGAGCTCCAGATGACCGAGGTCGTCAAGCCGATTAGGACGTTCGAGCGAGTCAGGTGGGTGACGAACTCTTGGAGCACCGCCTGTGGCGCGAGGAAGGAGCTCCCGACGGTGAACCCGATGACATCGATGAGCGGGGCGATGAAGTTGCGGCGGGTCGCCTTCGGCTGTGGGCTGGCGGCTGCCGGAGTGGCGCGGAGCACTGCGGGCGACTTCGACGAGCGCAATCCGTGTCCTTTCCCCGGGCGAGCTTCGGGAGCAGTATAACAGGCGCATTCCAGCCGTCAACGCGTGGCAGGTCAGCCGACTCTCATACCCCGCCCCGGATGCACTCCTTGCCCGCGTCGCGCGTGCTTGACGCCGCCCGCCCAGCCGAGTACAACGAGGCGCGGCTTCACGTTCAGTCACCCCACGAGCAGATGGCAGCAGTCCCATGACCCTACCCGTCGTCAACGCCCGTCGATGCTCCCTGGAAACGGATCGCGAGCGCGTAGCCCGCATCGTCTACGAGATGATCGACGAGCTCCCCGGGCTCGCTGAACACTTCGCGTCGTGCCGCAAGATCGCCGTCAAGTCGAACATCGGCATCATGGATGTGCGATGGCATCGCGGATGGAGCATCGCGCTGGCGGATGCCGCCGTCGTCGAGGGCACCATCGCCTGGCTGCGCGACCACTCGGACGCCGAGATCATCGTCGGCGACGCTTCGACAGGCGTCCGGTGCGAGGACGTGTCCGAGGCGATGGGCATCACGGAGCGCATCGCCCGGTACGACGCGCGGATCGTCGACTACAACGACGAGCCCTACACGAAGTACGCGGTTCCCGACGGCGGGCTGATGTTCAGCGAATACGTGATGACGGAGCACATGGCGACCGCCGACGCCGTCGTCTCCATCGCCAAGATGAAGTCGCACCTGGCTTCAGGCGCGACGCTGACACTCAAGAACCTCTTCGGCATCCCGCCGACGAGCGTCTACGGGTCGCCGCGCCGCTACCTGCATGCGCCGATCCGCCTGCCGCGAGTCCTTGCCGACCTGGGGCTGATCCTGCGTCCGTCGCTGTGCGTCATCGACGGCATCGTGGGACAAACGAAGCAGGAGTGGCATTCCGATCCGGTCGAAGCCGGTTGGCTGATCGCGGGCGACAACACCGTCGCGACGGACGCCATCGGACTGACGCTGATGGGCATACGTCCCGACGGCGACTATCCCGAACCGCCCTTCCACTTCGACCGCAACCCCGTTCTGCTCGCCGCGCAGCGCGGATTGGGGCCCATCAGCCTCGACGGCATCGACCTGCTGGGCGATCCGCTGGAGGCCGCCGAGGGGTTCTACTCCGACAAGCACATGGACCCGCCGCTGCTGGACGCGATTCGGTACTCCATCGCGGAGCAGGCGCACATCTTCGTCGACGACCGCGCGCGGTTCCTGAACGAGTACCCGGAGCAGTACGTCGGGCTCTACGACGGCGATGTCATCTTCACGGGAACCGACCTGGACAACATGCAATCGCGCGGTCAGATCGCGCGCGAGCGGGGCAAGCGGGATAAAGGGCTCTACCTGAAGCGCGTCGAGCCGTCCGAGATCGACCCGGAGACCTTCTCCGTCTACGAAGGCTTGCTCGCGCGCGCGCGCGCCTGAACCACCCAACCGGAGGGAACGCCATGCCGCTGGACCCCCGCCAGGTTCTCGAACGAGCCATCGCCAGCTCCCCGGCGGAGCACACGGTCGCGTCCGTCGGAATCGAGGAGCGGGCGTCGACGCGGTTCGCCAACAACGCGATCACGCAGAACGTCTCGGTCCGCGAGCACTATCTGTCGGTCACGGCGGCTTTCGGGAACCGTTCAGGCGTCGCCAGCGGAACCGACCTCTCGGATGACGGCATTCGCCGGTTGGTCGACAAGGCGGCGGAGATCGCCCGTAGCTCCGAGCCCGATCCGGAGTACATGCCCCCCGCCGAGCCCGCCGTCTATCCTGAACCCCCGGGACACGCCGAGAGCACGCGTTCATGCACACCGGACAGCGCTGCCGAAACCATCGTCGGCGCGGTCGGCGCGGCGCGCCAGAGCGGCGTGCGGCTGGCTGGTAGCTTCAGCCGGGATTACGGCCGGTCGGCGCTGATGAACAGCCGTGGGCTTTACGTCGAAAACGAGTCGACGTGGGCGCGCTACGTGAACACCGCCGTCGCTGATGACAGTTCCGGCTGGGCGACTCGCGGCGCGCGGGACATCCGCGACATCGACGTACCGAAGGCGACGCGGGCTGCCATCGACAAGGCGACATTCGGGGCGGAGCCGCGCGAGGTTCCCGCCGGAGAATACACCGTCATTCTGGAACCAGACGCGACGGCGGACTTCCTGGGATGCCTCTACTGGTCGCTCGATGCCAAGGCGGCTCACGAAGGGCGAACCGCGCTCTCTGGCAAGGAAGGGCAGCAGATCGCCGCATCGAACGTGACGATCTCCAGCCTGCCGACGCATCCGCTCTGCGGGCGTTCGCGGTCCGTCGAGGGCGGCGTTCCGGCGACGGACGTCCACTGGATCGAGAACGGCACGCTGAAGAACCTTCGATACAGCCGCTACTGGGCGGCTCGATGCGGACACGACGTGACCCAGCCGGTGAACTTCGTCATGGCAGGCGGAACGACTTCGCTCGATGAGATGATCCGCTCGACGGAGCGCGGCATTCTCGTCACTCGCTTCTGGTACATCCGCATGGTGGACCCGATGAAGCTGCTGCTGACGGGCATGACGCGCGACGGTCTGTTCTGGATCGAGGGCGGCGAAGTGCGCCACGGTATCCGCAACCTGCGATTCAACGAGAGCCCGCTGCGTGTCCTCAACGCCATCGAGTCGATGAGCCCCGCCGCGTGCGTCGGATCGCCAGAGGTGGTTCCCGCGATCAAGGTGCGGGACTTCCGCTTCACGAGCGGCACGTCGTTCTAGGCGACGGGAGGAGCTCCGCTACGATGCCCGGATCGCTCATCTACAATCTGTCCCACGTGGTTCATCTGCTCGTCGGCGCGGCGTGGGTCGGTGTGGCGCTGTCGTGCGACTACCTGACGTGGACCTTCGAGCGCGCCGATGACCGGGTCGAGCG
>VGLH01000221.1 GCA_016866785.1 Candidatus Poribacteria bacterium | reverse complement strand
ATGCTGCGAAACGTCGACCTTCGGCGTTCGCGTGTCGCCGCTCTCGCGTCGCAAGGTCGCGCGCGAGGTCGTTCGCGTCACGACTCGGTTCGGCGGAGTCCGCGGTACAGTCGGGATTGCACCCGATATCCTGCAGACCGATCCTGAGTACGACGACTGCCGTTGGGCGGCAGAGCTTTCGGGCGCCGCCCATCCGCGAGGTCTACGACGCGGCGACCGAAGCGTACCGGTCGCTGTACGGGCAGTCGTGACCGGCGGCGGGCGCCAACGGCGACCTTTCCTTGACGGACGGCGATTCGGGTCCATACAATACCGTTCGGCGGACGCGACCACCCGCAATCGCGCGGCTTCGTAGCTCAGTCGGTAGAGCGAGCGACTCATAATCGCTAGGTCGTTGGTTCAAGTCCAACCGGAGCCACCAAGAGCCTGCTACCTCGACCCGCAGGAACACTGATGCTGCGGGTCCTCTGCTTGCCGTCTACTGGCATACCCAACCATTGCCATGGTGCCCGCTTTCGCCCTCGAATGACCCGATAGATCGCCAGTTTGGGCGCGGTTTGGGCAACCTCATTCGCCGACGAAAGCCGCATGGCGCCAGGCATTCGCCGCGCCCGGTGTTCGTTGTGGCAGGAACAACCCGTCACCGAAACCGACGAGCTCTGGGCGGGCCCCTTCCGCGAGACTCGCCCGCTGGTCATCCACAAGTAGGCGACACCCACGACGTAGGGGCGATTCGCCGAGTCGCCCCTACGGACGGACAGCCGGCGTGGAACACCGACCTGCGCGTTCTGCGGACGCTCCTGAATTCGCCGCTGATGGCGTTCTACATCCACCACACGAGCCGTTCCTACCAGCACGGCTACAAGCCCTACGCCAAGTCGTTCCTGGAGCGCTTCGGCGTGCCCGCCCTCACGTCGTGCTCAAGCCCTTGCCGAAGATGGCTTACACGCATCCAGCAGATGCTTCACATTCCGAAGAAAACGCACCGTGGGTCTGGCGGACTTCCGCTCTGTGCGGCTATTCGTTGTGTGAGATGCCATATCCCCGCTCGGGGCAACGATTCGGCGCGATCTGGCGATCGATTCCGTCCATGACGTAAAGGACGAGGAGCGGATAGAGAGGGTGCAGAACCCAACTGACCCACGCCCGCCGTTCGTTGCGATATGCCAGCGTCTTCGCAGCCAGGCTCTTAGACTCCCTATCGCCGGAGATGAGCGCGCCACGGTCTCGTTGAACCGGCATGCTCTGGCAGAGCTGCCGCCGCGACCACTGGTGCCTTGGAGGAGACGGGCTCGAATGAAAAGGGCAGTTTCATCGTGCGTTAGCCTAGGCGTGCGTGGTGCTGGAAACCCGTGGGGCGGCGCCGTTCGGCGCGCCGTCGGGTCATGGGCGCTCGTTTTCGCCCTGGCAGCGGTCGGAGCCAGCGCCGTTGCCCAGCAGACGGTCGTCGTGAACCGCCTCGGCAACTCGCTCTACATCGTCGACCTGTCGAACGGGAACCGGACGGTTTTGTCAGACTCGGCGACCGGTACCGGGCCCGCACTGAACACCCCTGTCGGCGCTGCCCGCAACAGCAGTACCGGTACCATCTACGCGGGCCAATACAGCTCGATCATGGCAATCGATCCGAGCAACGGGAACCGAACCGAAGTATCGAGCTCGACCGTCGGGACAGGCGGCGCGCTATCCAACGTCTACGGCTTGTCAATTGACAGCGCTGGCAACGTCATTGCGGCAAACCAAGGCAATTCTACGATCGTGCGTGTCGACCCGACGACAGGCAACCGAACGATCCTTGCCAGTTCGTCCGTAGGTTCCGGCGTGGCGATGCCGACCCCATGGGGGTGCTACGTCGACTCGGACGGGAGCATCCTCTTCTCAGGCTCGAGTAGTGCGTCCCTGATCCGCCTCGACCCAACGACTCTGGTTCGCACCGAGGTCTCCTCCTCGACTGTCGGCACGGGACCTGCGCTGGCTTCACCCACCGGTATTTTGCGGATGTCGGACGGCTCGTATGCTGTCCTGAACCGGGCTGACTCAAACAGCTACGTGATCCGAGTCGATCGTTCGACAGGCAACCGAACCGCAATCACCGGCTCCTCGACGGGAACGGGACCTACGACGACGAGCCTTCGTCACGGCATATCCGTCGCCTCGGACGGGAATCTGTACTTCGACGATTACATTGACAATGTCCTCTTCCGTGTCGATCCTGCCACTGGAAACCGCACCATCGTATCGAGCGCCACGGTTGGGTCGGGCCCTGCCTTCAACGGCCTGTTAGGACTCATGGCTGGCGCCGTCGCGTCCATCGCGCCCTCAACGAACAACGCGCCCGTCGCGAACGCGGTCTCGGCGACGACGGACGAAGACACCGCCAAAGCGATCACACTGAACGCCACGGACGCCGACAGCGGCGACACCCTCACCTACTCCATCGTGGCGAATCCGACCAACGGCACGCTCGGAACCGTGTCGGGAACGTCGGTCATCTACACGCCGTCCGCGAACTTCAACGGCACGGACACCTTCACCTACAAAGCCAACGACACGAAGGCGGACAGCAACACGGCGACCGTGACGGTCACCGTCAACGCCGTGAACGACCCGCCGGTTCTCGACGCGATCACGGATCCGTCGGCAATCCTCGAAGATGCGGCGGAGCAGACGGTCACCGTGACGGGCGTCGGACCCGGCGGCGGCTCCGACGAGTCGGGGCAGACGGTCGTCGTCACTGCGACGAGCGGGAATACGGCGCTCATCGCGAGCGTCGCGGTCAGCGAAACGGGCGCGAGCCGGTCGCTGAAATACACGCCCGTCGCCAACGCGAACGGGACGGCGGTCATCACGGTCACTGCGAACGACAGTCAGAGCGCCAACAACACGGCGACGCGGACGTTCACGGTGACGGTCACGGCGGTCAACGACCCGCCCGTGTTCGACGCGATCTCCAACGCGACCGCGTTCGAGGGTTCATCCACGCAGACGGTGACGATCACGGGCGTCGGTCCCGGCGGCGGCAGCGACGAGTCGAGCCAGATCGTCGGTTTCACGGCAACCAGCAGCAATCCGACGCTGATTCCGAATCCGGCGGTCACGGGCAGCGGTTCGACGCGGACGCTCTCCTACACCCCGGCGTCCAGCGGCAGCGGCTCTGCGACGATCACCGTCACCGCCGACGATGCACAGTCGGCGAACAACACGACACAGAGGACGTTCACGATCACGGTGACGGCGAACACGGCTCCCGTCGCCAGCAACGTCCCCGCTACGACGGACGAGGACACCGCGAAGGCGATCACCCTGAGCGCCACGGACGTCGATACCGGTCAGACGCTGACCTACTCGGTCGTCGCCAGCCCCTCGAACGGCACGCTGGGAACCATCTCCGGCGCGTCGGTCACCTACACGCCGTCGGCGAACTTCAACGGCACGGACA
>VGLH01000220.1 GCA_016866785.1 Candidatus Poribacteria bacterium | reverse complement strand
TGTTTGGGTAGAACCCCGGCGCGAGCGGCAGTCGGTTCCCTTTGTAGCCCACCTGGTCGTAGAGAACGACCTTGTGGTCGGGGCTGGCGCGGTAGGCGGGTCCCTTGAAGACTCGCAGCGAGAAGATGCGGTCGTACATGCCCAGCGGGGTGACGTCGGGCACCGAATCGACGATGACGGCGCGTTTGCCGCTAAATCCCCAACCTTCGTAGAGCTCGACGATCAATCGCGGTTGGACGATGGGCATGGTACCGGAGCTCTCATGGTTGGCGCCGCATCGAAAGTCATTGTAGGCGCAGGGAACCGGCGTGTCTACGCCGTCGGTGCACACGCGCGCCCTCATCCCGACCTTCTTCCTGAAGGAGAAGGGGTTCATCTGGCTCCTCTCCCTTCAGGGCTCGCAGTGAGGGCTCGAATGGACTGCCGCCTTCGCGTCGCCGCGGTTGCCCGGCACGGTCAGGCGTGGGATAGTGCCGCCGATCCTCGAGTCCAGCTCAGGCGACCACCCACCCACGCGGAGGAACCCATGGCAGACGCGATGCTTGTCTATGTCGGTAACTACACACGAGGGGCGGAGGGCGGCATCCACGTCTACACGATGGACGAATCGACCGGGGCGCTGAGCCTCCAGAACCGAGCCTCCGGCGCTGATTGCCCCTCCTTCTTCGATTTGAGCCCGGACGGCACGCACCTCTACTGCGTCAACGAGCTCGGCGAGTTCGAGGGCAAGCCCAGCGGTGGTGTCTCGGCGTTCGCCATCGATCCCGACACGGGCGATCTCCATCGCCTGAACCTGCGCCCATCGCTCGGACCCGGGCCCTGCCATATCGCCGTCGCGCCGAACGGCAAGCACGTCGTCGTCTCCAACTACGGCGGCGGCAACGTCTGCGCACTGCCCATCGAACCGGACGGAAGCCTCGGCGAGCCGAGCGACTTCGTCCAACACCGGGGAAGCAGCGTCAACCCGTCGCGGCAGCAGGCTCCCTACGCCCATTCCGCGACCTTCTCGCCGGACGGTGAGGTCGTCTTCGTCGCCGACCTCGGCATGGACAAACTGATGGCGTACCGGCTCGACGCCCAGACCGGCCAGCTCCGACCCAACGACCCGCCGTTCGCCGCGCTCCATCCCGGAGCGGGACCTCGGCACTTCGCGTTCCATCCCTCTGGCAGGTTCGGCTACGTCATCAACGAGCTCGACTCGACGATGTCCGCGTTCGCCTACGACGCGTCCACCGGAGCCCTGACAACGATCCAGTCGCTGACCACATTGCCCAAAGAATTCCACGGATCGAGCTTCTGCGCCGACGTCCACGTCGCGGCGTCCGGAAGGTTCCTCTACGGCTCCAACCGAGGGCATGACTCCATCGTCGCCTACGCCATCGCCGACGATGGCACGCTGACGACGATCGACTACACGCCGACGCAGGGCAAGAACCCGCGCAACTTCGGCTTGGCTCCGTCCGGGAAGCTCATGCTGGCGGGGAACCAGAACTCGGACACGATCGTCGCGTACCACGTGAACACCGAGACTGGCAAGCTGACGCCGACCGGCGCGGTCACCGAATCCCCGACGCCCGTGTGCATCCGGTTCCGCAGGCTGTCCGGGTAGCGGTCGACGACACCGAGGCATCGAGGATGCCCAGGCACGCCACTCTCTCCTCGATCCTCCCCCACATCGCAGGCTGGGAGGGGTAGGTTTTCTACGTGTCATGACTCAGCAGCCCTGCAATGACATCGCCCGATTCGGCAGGGCTTCGGTTGCTTGCCCGTGTGGGGCTCCCGTGGCACAGTCCCACCGTGACACCGGTGACGTGCCGAATGGAGAGACGATGAACCCCTATCTCGAGCTGGATCGCCTGATGCTCGGCGACATCTACACGTCGAGCGAGGCGATGGACAACCTGACCGTGCTCTGCGACGACTTCGGCTCCCGCTCTCCTGGCACGCCGGAGGAACTCGGAGCCGCCGAGTTCCTGCGCGCGACGCTCGCCAAGTACGGCTGCGCCGACGCCCGACTGGAGCCCTACGACTACCACGCCTGGGAACGCGGCGAAGCGGCGCTGTCCGTCGAATCGCCCTTCGCGAGACGCATCGAGACCATCTCGCTGCCCTACTGCCCGCCGTGCGATCTGACGGCTCCGCTGGTGCTCCTGGACGACGGCGGACCCGCGTCCTTCGAATCGCGCGCGGCGGAGATCGCCGGCGGCATCGTCGCGGTGTCCGGCAAGCCGCCGGAGGGGCTCGGCAGGACGGTGCATCGGACGGAGATGTACCAGCGGGCGGCGCTCGCGGGCGCGGCGGCGTTCGTCTTCGTCGGGATGTACGAGGGCCGCGGGCCCGAGACCGGGAGCCTCGAAGACGACCGCGAGGGGCTCATCCCCGGCGTGTCGATCGGGTACGAGGACGCGGAGTTCCTGCGCCGGCAGACGCGGCGGCACGGGGCGCTCTCGGTGCGCATCCGAGTCGAAGCGCGGACGTATCCGGCGACGTCCTGGAACGTCGTCGCGGACCTGCCCGGCAAGCGATCCGAGATGGTTCTCGTGGGCTGTCACTACGACGGTCACGATATCGCCCAGGGGGCGCACGATCCGGCGTCAGGCGTCGCGAGCGTCCTCGAAACCGCGCGCGTACTGTGTGCCTACGCGTCGGGGAAGATGGACTGCGCCGTTCGGTTCATCCTCTTCGGAACCGAGGAGATCGGCTTGACCGGCGCGAAACGTTACGTATCCGCCCACATGGACGAGCTCGATGCGGTCCGGTTCCTGCTCAACTGCGACGCCGCCGGGGGTCCCGGCGAGAAGGGCATCGAGATCAACGCGTGGAAGGCTCTAGACCCCGTGTTTCAGGGCTTCGGCGAGCAGATGGGCGAGCTGGCGATCGGACAGAAGACGCACGGGTTCAGCGATCATTTCCCGTTCTTCCTGGAGGGCATTCCGACCGGTTACATCGGGAATCCAAGGGGAGTCTTCACGGGGCGCGGGTGGGGACACACGCGCTACGACACGCTCGACAAGGTGCGCCTCGACGACCTGCGCCGCGCCAGCGCGCTCATCGCTCGCGCGACGCTGCGCATCGCCGACGCCGCCGAGTGGCTCGTTGTCCGTCGCTCGCGCGAAGAGGTTCAGGAACTCATCCAGGCGGAGACCAATCTGCGCGATATGCTCGAAGTCGAAGCGCGCTACGACGAGCTCTACCACCGTCGGCGCAGCAGCCCCGTCACGGACGCGGCTCACTGACCCAGGACGGTCGCGGCGACGCCGACCGCCATGAGCGCGACGGGCGGCAGTCGGCGCATCGCATCCGCCTCGCGGAACGCCAGCGATCCGATGAAGACCGCCGCTCCCAGCGATCCGGCGCGTTTGACCGTTTCGACCGTCGCCACGGGGATGTACAGGTACGCCGCCATCTGTGTCACGAGTCCGCCGACGAATCCCACGGTCACGATGAGCAGCCACGGAAGCTGCCGCCG
>VGLH01000219.1 GCA_016866785.1 Candidatus Poribacteria bacterium | reverse complement strand
CGAGGAGCCGAACCCGCACCTCGCCGCGAACCTGCGCCAGATGGCGGACATGAACGAACGGCTCATCGACGACCCGCCGCGCACGTTCCAAGAAGCGTGTCAGTGGATCGCGTGGGTGTCGATCATCACGCGGATGTTCAACGGCGCAGGCGGCATCGGGCAGCTCGACGAGCTCCTGCAGCCCTTCTACGAGAGCGACACGGCGCGGGGCATCCTCGATGACGAGGAAGCTATCCTCCACCTCATCTCGATGTTCATCATCGACACGCAGTATTACCAGATCGGCGGACCCGACGCGTCCGGCAAAGACCGCACGAGCCGTGTGTCGTTCCTGATCCTCGAAGCCGCGCACCGGATGAAGGGGACCTCCAACATCACTGTGCGTGTTTGGGATGGGCTCGACGAAGCGCTCTTCGACCAAGCCGTGTCGAACCTCTTCGAGGACAAGAACGCGTCGCCTCGGTTCATCGGCGAGAAGGGCATGACCGAGGGGTTCATGCGGAACGGCTACTCCGAGGAACTGTCGCGCACCCGCGTCGTGTCCGGCTGCCACTGGGTCGGCATCCCGGGCAACGAGTACACGCTGAACGACATCGTGAAGATCAACTTCGCCGCCGTGTTCGACGCGGCTCTACGGGAGATGTACGCTGATCCGGCGACCGGGAACAGCTCGGCGGAGCTCATGCGGTACTACGAGAAGCACCTGCGCCGGGGAATCGACTGCATCAAGGAGGGGATCGACATCCACCTTCGGTTGATGTACCGCGTCATGCCGGAGGTTCCCCTGAACCTGCTGTGCCACGGAACCGTCCCACGAGGGCGCGACATCACGCACGGCGGCGTCGACTACTACAACATGTGCATCGACGGAGCGGGACTGGCGACGGTGGCCGACTCGTTCGCCGCCATCGAGCAGCGGATCGAGAAGGAAGGGCGGATCACGTGGGATCGGCTCATGGAAGTCCTCGACACGGACTACCAGGATGCGGAGCCCATCCGCCTGATGATGCGCAACATCCCGCGCTACGGCAGCGGCGACTCGCGCGCGGACGAGTGGGCGGTTCTCCTGACCGACCTGTTCACCGGCATCGTCAAGGAATCGCCGACGCCGGACGGTTGGTGCTGCATCCCCGGGCTCTTCTCGTGGGCGAACACGATCGGTCTGGGCCGGGTCGTCGGTGCAACGCCCAACGGTCGGCACGCGCACGCTCCCATCGCGCACGGCGCGAACCCCGATCCCGGCTTCCGCGACGCAGGCGCGGCGACGGCGATGCTGAACGCCATCGCGTCGGTTCAGTGCGGCTACGGGAACACGGTTCCCGTGCAGTTGGAGCTCGATCCGGGCATCACGCGTCACCGCGACGGCGTCGAGATGATGAAGGCGCTCATCCGGACGCACTGCGCCATGGGCGGCACGCTCATGAACATCAATATCCTGAACAAGGACCAAATCCTCGCCGCCCACGAGGACCCGGACCGGTATCCCGACCTGGTGGTTCGCGTGACGGGGTTTTCCGCCTACTTCCGCATGTTGTCGAAGGAGTTCCGGCAGCTCGTCGTGGATCGGATCATCGCTGAGGGGTGACATGAGCTCGATGCCCGCCTCTATGGAGGACACGCGCCGGGTCGAAGGCGTCGTGTTCAACATCCAGCGCTTCTGTACGCACGACGGACCCGGCATTCGGACGACCGTCTTCGTCAAGGGATGTCCGCTCCGGTGTCTGTGGTGTCACAACCCAGAGGGTATCTCGCGGAGGCGGGAGATCGCCTTCGACGCGTCGAAGTGCATCGGCTGCCGGGCGTGCCTGGAAGCCTGTGAGCATGGCGGACACGAGTTCACGGACGCGGGCGAGCACATTCACCATGTGGAGCGATGCGTCCGATGCGGCGCGTGCGTCGAGGGCTGCTTCGCGGGAGCCATGGAGTCGTTCGGGGAAGCTCGGACGGCGGGGGAGGTGTTCGAGGTCGTCCGGCTGGACCGCCCTTACTACGACACGTCCGGCGGCGGGATGACGGTCTCCGGCGGCGAGCCGCTCTACCAGCCCGACTTCACGGCGGCGCTCCTCGCCCTATGTCGCGACGCGGGCATCGGGACCGTCCTCGAAACGTCCTGCGCGACGTCATGGGCGACCATCGAGCGGATGCTGCCGATGGTCGATCTATGGATGTGCGACGTGAAGAACCTCGACGCCGGGAAGCATCGGGAGCTCACCGGTAGCGACAACGGCGCGGTTCTCGAGAATATCCGGCGGCTGGCGACGGAGGGAGCGCGGCTCCTGCTTCGGTTCCCGCTGGTCCCGACGCTCAACGACGACGAGGGGAACCTCGCCGCGCTCGGAGCCTTCTACGCCGAGGTGGACCCGAAGGACGGCATCGAGATCATGCCCTACCATCGCCTCGCGATGGACAAGTACGCGCGGCTGCGGCAAGACTACACGCTGATCGACCTGGCGGACGGCACGGACGAGGATGTGCGCCGGGCAGCGGCAATCCTGCGCGAGAACGGAGTCACGCGCGTCTTCTCGCAGAAGGTCGACGGCGTGTGAGCCGTTTTCAGAAGGCGAGGTAAGTCAAGCCGATCGCCGCCGCGCCGATCATCACGAAGACCGTATCGACGTGGAAGGCGAGGATCGCCGCGAGCGATAGCGCGAAGATGAGGACCGAACGGACGTCCGTCAGCAGGAACGCTCCAACTCCCGCGATCCCCGTCGTCGACATCCACCACATCCCTGCTAAGCTCAAACACACGCCGCCGACCGTCACCAGCACCGGTACGCTGTGAGCCACGAGCCCCCCGTTCCGCGGGAACGCCACGCCGGTGAAGCTCAGGAACGCCTCGACGAGCAGCGCGAGGACAGCCGGCTTCACCCCGCGCACGATGCTCTTGACGGCGGGAAGTTGGGCGTACTGCGTCAGGACGGCGGTGATGAGTACCATCCCGGTCAGGGACGGCAGCAGGTAGGCGACGATGGCGACGAGGGCTCCCAACACACCGGCTTGTTCGTAGCCGACGTAGACGACGACCTTCGTCGCGATGGGTCCGGGGAGCACGTTGCCCGCCGCCCATCCCTCCTGAAACTGCTCGGCGGTCATCCATCTCTGCCGGTCGACGATCTCGCTCTGCATCGCCGAGGCGAGAGCGTGACCGGAACCGAAGATGAAGGTTCCCAGCTTCAGGAAGGTCAGGAACAAACCCAGCATGGCTTGGCTCTGCTAGGCTTGGGCTTTGAACCGGCGGTACTTCTGCTCGAACTTCTGCACGCGACCCTCGGTATCGACGATCTTGCGCTGTCCCGTGAAGAACGGGTGACAGCTCGCGCAGACTTCGACGCGCAGCCCGGTCTTGGTGGAGAAGGTCTCGTACGTGGCTCCGCAGACGCAGGAGATGGTGACCGTGTTCACGTTCGGATGGATGCCGGTTTTCATCGAGGTACGCGACCTTTCAGCGGCGAGGCGTTGATGCGAGCCGGGGGTTC
>VGLH01000218.1 GCA_016866785.1 Candidatus Poribacteria bacterium | reverse complement strand
AACGGCATGAACACGCCGGAAGCGTCGTGCAGCACCGGGAAATCCGGCTCAGCGAAGGCGCTCACCCAGTCGCGGAGCTTCTGCGGAATGTCGTGTCGCCAACCGGCTCCGGTCAGCGCCCAGTACGGCGAGCTGCCGATCTCTTCCGCCCAGTAGAACGGGAACCGACAGCCCGCCTGGCGCTGGGCGTCGTGCGTCGCCGCGAGGACCTTCCTCCACACCTCGACCGTGTGCGTCGGCTTCTCGATCCCCTCGTCGTCCGTCCACCATCCCAAGACGAGACGATCCAACTCGCGCTGAGCGATGCCCTCGCAGAGCCGGTGCGCGTATTCGCCGATCTCCGCGAGCGACCAGTGTCGAACGACGTGAAGCCCGACGAGCGCCCTTGAGATGATCGCCCGCAGGTTCCCGCCCCCGACCGCCTCGTTCGCGTCGCGCAGTTGCTCGAGAAACCCCAGCCACGCGGCGACGTTGGTCCGGACGCGGTTCCTGCCCTCTGGATCGCCCACGCCCCACATCGAGCCGTTGCCCCAGGACTGAACGCCGTTGCACGCCTGATAGGGATGCGCGTCGGCATCGGGCTCGCCCGTGTAGATGTCGATGAACTCCCGGCGTAGGTCCGCCAGCGAGCGAGCCGTCACACCCAGCATGCCGACGTCGATGAGATGATGTCGTTTCGCCATCGAGGCTCCTTCGTCGACGAGATGGTGCGCTAGCGGGTCTGGCAAAGCAAAGACCCGTCTTGCCCAGCCTGGCGATGGGTTGTAGTGTGCCTGGGCGGACCCGCAGAGGGGTCTGTCCACCCCAGGATGGGAGGCAGTTCAATGGCGACGTTGCGCGGAACGATGTCGGCATGTGTTGGGGTTCTGCTGTTGTGTGGCTCCTATGCCGCTCACGCGAAGGTCGTGGGCATCTGGCTTCTGGACGAGGGCAAGGGCGATGTCGCGCGTGACGCGAGCGGCGCCCACGCGGACGACGGCAAGGTGATCGGCGGCGCTAAGTGGGACAACGCGGGCAAGGTCGGCGGCGCGGTGCGCTTCGACGGCGCGACCGGGCATATCGAGGTTCCCGACCCCAAGAACCGACTCACGCCTCCGCGCATCACGCTGATGGCGTGGATCAAGGCGGAGAACCTCGCAGGGAACCACTCGATTCTGGAACAGTACGACTGGGCGGGCGACTTCGGATGCCATGCGTTCCGAACCACGGGCGCCCAACTGCAGCTCTGGGTCATCTGGGGCCCGGCGGGCGACAACGTCGCCGGAGGAGCCATCGCCGCGAACGAGTGGACACACGTCGCCTCCACCTACGACGGTGCTGCGATTCGGCTCTTCATCAACGGCAAGGGGGTCGCCGAGGGGAAGAGCGCTCGCGGGAGCCTGAAAAGCAGCACCAAATCGCTGTCAATCGGAGTCCGAGGCGACACGAAGGACACGCACTGGTTCGCCGGTATGATCGACGAGGTCGCCATCTTCGACGAGGCGCTTTCGGAGAAGGACATCAGCGCGATCACAACGTCCTCGGCTGGGCTGGGCGGTCTCTACCTCGCCGTGTCGCCTTCGGGGAAGATCGCAACGACTTGGGCGACGCTCCGGACAGCCAACTAGGCATCCCTCGTAGGGACCTGCCGCGATGGCGAGGGCTCCCTGCGCAACCGTCGTCACGCGGACGGCACACGATGGGGCATGACGATGACGCTGCACGGTTCCGTGAACTCGGTTGTCGAGTGGGGCATCCGGTCGGGCAGACCGTACCGTGACCCGTTCAACGAGGTCGAAGTGGACGTCGTCGTCATCGACCCCGACGGTGTGGAACGGCGCGTGCCGGCTTACTGGGCGGGCGGGCAGGAATGGCGGATGCGCGTCGCGCCGTCGATGCCGGGAACCCACCGGTGGGTTACCGTCTGCTCGGACCCGAGCAACTCGTCGCTCGACGGGATCGACGGCGTCATCGAAGCCGTGCCATACGACGGATCGAACCGACTGATCCGCCACGGACGTCTGCGCATCCAGTCCGGTAGCCGACATGTCGAGCACTCGGACGGAACGCCCTTCCTGTGGCTCGGCGACACCTGGTGGATGAGCCTGACGCGACGACTGAGCTGGCCCACCGACTTCCAGATTCTCGCGGCGGATCGCGTCGCGAAGGGCTTCACCGTGGCGCAGATCGTCGCCGGGCTCTACCCGGACATGGGAGCCTACGACGAACGCGGCGCGAACGAAGCCGGTTTCCCCTGGGAACCCGATTGGGCCCGGATCCGCCCGTCCTATTACGACATGGCGGACCTGCGGTTCCAGTGGCTAGTGCGTTCGGGAATCGTGCCGTGCATCGTCGGCTGCTGGGGCTACTACGTCCACTGGCTCGGCGTCGAGAAGATGAAGCAGCACTGGCGCTACCTCGTCGCGCGGTACTCCGCGTTCCCGGTCGTCTGGTGTCTGTGCGGCGAAGTGACGATGCCCTACTACCTGGAGCCCCTTCCCACGCCGGAAGCCCGACAGGATTATCGGAAGCGCACCGTCGCCGCATGGAGTGAGATTGGGCGATACGTGCGCTCGCTGGATTCCCATGGGAACCCGATCACCGTGCATCCCGGCGGCGGCGAGTCCGCCCGAGAGAGCGTCGATGAGGATATCCTCGATTTCGACATGCTTCAGACCGGGCACAACGACCGCCGCAGCCTCCCGGGAACCGTGTCTCAGGTGACGCGAAGCTATGGGCGAGAGCCGTCAAAGCCGGTCATCAACGCGGAGCCCTGCTACGAGGGCATCGCCGAAGGCGGACGCGAAGAGGTCATGCGCCTGCTGTTCTGGACCTGCATGCTGAGCGGAGCGATGGGTCACACCTACGGCGCGAACGGCATCTGGCAGGTGAACTCCCGCGAGAAGCCGTACGGACCGTCGCCGCACGGTTCCTCTTGGGGAGACGTGCCGTGGGAGGACGCCTACCAACTGCCGGGTTCCAAGCAGGTCGGGCTGGGGAAGGCGCTCATCGCGCGATACCGTTGGTGGCAGTTCGAGCCCCACCCGGAATGGGTCGAGCCCCGCTGGTCGGACCAGAACCATATGCTCGGGTACGCCGCAGGAATCCTCGGGCAGGTTCGGATGTTGTTCGTGCCCTCGTTCGTGCGGGTGCAGCGCGTTCAGGGGCTTGAAGCCGGGGTCGCCTATCGCGCATACTACTTCGATCCCAAAGAGGGCGGCGAGTACGACGCCGGCGCGGCGGAACCGGATGATCAGGGAAGCTGGCGTCCGCCGAGCCCGCCTCGGTTCCAGGACTGGGTGCTGGTTCTCGAAGCTGAGAACGCCCGCGTCGCCTGATGCCGCCTCCCGCGCAGACATCGAAAGGAGTCGTGTTGACTCGACTTGTGCCGATCCTCGCCGCCGTCATCCTGCTCTTGGGAGCCTGTTCCCGGTCGGACCGGCGAGCCGAAACGATCCGTGTCGCGACGGACGCGAGCTATCGCCCGTTCGAGTATTACGACGAATCCCG
>VGLH01000217.1 GCA_016866785.1 Candidatus Poribacteria bacterium | reverse complement strand
CGTGTTCCTCACGGCGGTCGCCGGTCAGGGCACTGACTTGGCGGGCTACAACATGCAGCTCGAGTTCGCAGAACCCCGACACGTCCCTCGCTACGTCGCATTGACGTTCACGGCGCTGGCGATCCCTCGGTTCGTCGCGCCGCTGGTCGCCGGGCTCATCGCCGACACGGTGGGCTTTCGAGTCCTCTTCGCGCTCGCCGTCGTGAACGCTGTCGTGGCGGCCGCGTTCCTCTTCCGCATGCGCGATCCCCGCCATTCCTAGCAGACGATTTGGAGGATGCCACAGAATCCGCAGAGGCGACCCGACGAGTCGCGCCGCTGCTAGGCTTGCCCGATGACAGCGAGTCCGGTATTCTGCCGCTCCGACCGCAAACACTCGTTGGCGCACCGAAGTCGAGGGCCGACTGGGGACCGGCGAGATGGCAGTTACCGACGACAGATGGGATCGGGTGCAGGACAGCTCTGAAGTACCCTTCGTCCCTTCGCTTGCCAAGACACAGGCTGTCGAACGGCTACGGAAGCTTGGCGGCGTACGGGACGGGAACGCGCCGGACTATGTCGCTGAGGGGGCATACACAGCCCGTCGCGACGCCTGGTGCATGCCCTACTCCTTTGCGCTATGCATCACCCGTGTTAGGGGAACAAGCAGTGCCGATGCTGGGCGGTACCCGAACCCATAGCGGCAATCTTAGTCCGGCGCTCACGCAAAATGTCGATAAACTTGTCGAAGAGTTCGAGGCAGCTGTCGAGGAGTCCTCGAAGGCAAATGGAGTCAGACGAGCCGTCGTTCGTTCACGGCTTGCGTGCAACACCATCGTCGTCCTAACGGACCGCAGTGTATATCTCGCGTGTGAACGATCATCAGGGGGAATCCCCAGCGCGATCTATCTCGACCATACAGGAAAGGAGTTCAGCGAGCAGCAGGTCTTGGACGCAGCCATCTGGGAGTTCGGCTATCGGGATCCATTCGTGCTTCGGCTTCCTCGGAACTTGCTCGAGGAGCAGGCTGCGGACAGGCAACCAGCGGTGCACGCAATCGCCCAGCAATGGGTCGATTCAGAAGCCAGAAGGGTGACGATGCTATCGCAGCTTGTGACTATTGACCCCCTTTTCGGTCCGCCGGGCTACCGTGTGAACCCTGAGCTGTGCTTCGTGCTGATGCCTTTCGCTGACGACCTAGATGCTGTCTACAGAGACATCGTGAAGCCAACGGTGGAATCACTTGGCCTCGTGTGCAAGCGTGCCGACGAGATTCGGAGCAACGACGCCATCATGCGAGACATCTGGAAATCCATCTGCGAGGCAAGGCTGATCGTTGCTGATCTTACAAATTCGAACGCCAATGTATTCTATGAATTGGGCATCGCGCATACTTTGGGCAAGCCGACCATCCTTCTCTGCCAATCGTCAGACGCCAGGTTCCCCTTCGACGTGATGCACCTCCGTCGCGTCAGCTATGAGAACACAGCCTCCGGCGGCCAACGCCTCGAGAAGGAACTGCGCGAGACGGTTACGACGGTTCTGCAACGGAGCACGTCTGCCGTCGGCTGAGCCGCCGACTCGCCGATGCATCATGCCTGGGGTATAACGTGGTCAGCGGCCCACGCGACGGGAGCTCCTGGCTAGGGACGGTGCATTGAGCGCGGAACACACCAACCGACTGATCGACGAGTCGAGCCCCTACCTCCTCCAACACGCGCACAACCCAGTAGACTGGTACCCCTGGGGCGAGGAAGCCCTCGAGCGAGCGCGGCAAGAGGACAAACCTGTCCTCCTGAGCATCGGCTACGCGGCGTGCCACTGGTGCCACGTCATGGAGCGCGAGTCCTTCGAAGACGAAGAGATCGCGGCGCTCATGAACCGCCTCTTCGTCTGCATCAAGGTCGACCGCGAGGAGCGTCCCGACCTGGATTCCCAGTACATGCTCGCCGTCCAACTGATGACGCAGCAGGGCGGATGGCCCCTCAACGTCTTCCTGACGCCCGACCTCAAGCCGTTCTACGGGGGAACCTACTTCCCCCCTGACGACCGGATGGGCAGAACGTCGTTCCCGCGCATCCTGCAAGCCGTGAGTGACTTCTATCACGCAGACAAGACAGCCCTGACATCACGCGTGGGTCAGGTCATCCAGGGCATCACGCGCGCATCGGCGCTGTCCGGGTCCGATGACGCGCCGGACACCCGGATGGCAACGCGCGCCTACAACGAGTTGTCCGCGCGGTTCGATACGCGCTACGGCGGGTTCGGCAGGGCTCCCAAGTTCCCCCAGCCGAGCGTGCTCGACTTCCTCATCCGCTACGCCAGCCGAAGCGGGAGCCGCGACGCCCTCGAAATGGCGCTGTTCACGCTCCGCAAGATGGCGCGCGGCGGCATGTACGACCACCTCGGCGGCGGGTTCCATCGTTACTCGGTCGATGATCGCTGGCTCGTTCCCCACTTCGAGAAGATGCTCTACGACAACGCCCTGTTGGCGCGGCTCTGCCTCGACGCCTACCGAATCACCGGTGACCGCCAGTACGCCGACACGACTCGCGGCACGCTCGACTACGTTCTGCGCGACATGATCTCGGACGACGGAGCCTTCTTCGCGTCCGAAGATGCCGATTCAGAAGGCGTTGAGGGCAAGTTCTACGTCTGGTCGGACGAAGAGATCGAGAAGATCGCCGGCGAGGACGCGCCGCTCTTCGCAGCGCTCTATGACGTTTCGGACGGCGGCAACTGGGAGGGCGCGAACATCCTCAACGTGCCGGTCGATCCTGAAATCGTCGCGTCACGCGCCGGCGTGTCCGTCGAAGAGCTGTCGTCTGTATGCAGTCGAGCCCGCGACAACCTGCTCGACGCGCGCGCCAAGCGCGTGCGTCCGGGCTTGGACGACAAGGTGCTGGCGTCCTGGAATGGGCTGATGATCGCCGCACTCGCCGAAGCCGGCGCTGCGCTCGACAAGCCGCGCTACGTTGACGCGGCCGCTCGTGCTGCCCGCTTCATCCTCGACCGGATGGTTACGGACGGCGAGTTGATGCGCTCTTACCGGCTGGGCGTGGCGAAGATTCCGGGCTTCCTTGACGACTACGCGTACGTCGCCGCCGGACTGCTCGACCTCTACGCCGCGACGTGGGACGAATCGTGGCTGCGCGAGGCTGCCCGTCTCACGGATCGGATGATCGAGCTCTTCTGGGATGACGAGACCGGGGGTTTCTTCACGACGGCGAGCCATCACGACGAGCTCGTCGTCCGCATGAAGGACTCCTACGATGGTGCGACGCCCAGCGGCAATGCCATCGCCGTCGGGGTTCTCCAGCGCCTGGCTCGGATGACGGGCAGGTCGGACTACGCATCGCGCGCCGACGAGACGCTGCGCCTGTTTTCGGCGACGCTGCGCGACCAGCCGACGGGTCACGCCGAGATGCTCTCGAACCTGCTGTTCGCGCTGTCGCCCCCGACGGAGATCGTCGTCGTGGCACCCGACGAGAGCCCGATGATTGCCGAGGCTCGACGGCGGCTGGCGGCGCTCCATCTGCCGTTCGCCGTCGTCGTTCACCACGACCC
>VGLH01000216.1 GCA_016866785.1 Candidatus Poribacteria bacterium | reverse complement strand
AAGCGCCGTGGCAGCGTTGCCGACCTGATGCGCGCCTACGAGCCGCAACGACACGCCTTCGAGGCGAACTTCGCCGATGCCGAGGTCGCACCGCTCACGCCCGCCCGTGGAACGGTGACGTCTCAGTTGGATGTCCGCTCCGACCTCAAGGACCGGAGCGTTCCTTTCCTCAGCGACAGCACGGATCGCCTCTCGCGCCAGGTGGGGCTGCGAGGCTAGAACCAGTGGGCAGCCTGTTTTGATGATGCCCGCCTTTTCGCGGGCAATCTTATCGACAGTATTGCCCAACGCCTCCATGTGGTCAAGCCCGATGGGCGTGATGACGGTCATGACCGGAGTGACGACGTTCGTAGCATCCAGCCTACCTCCCATGCCGACCTCAAGGACGACGATATCGCACGCCTGAGCGGCGAACCAGACGAGCGCCATCGTCGTGTACACCTCGAAGAAGGTCAAGCCGCCGTCGGGCGTCGTGCGGAGCGACTCCAGCGTCGACGCGAGTTCGCCGACCAACGCGGCGAACTCGTCCTCACCGATCCATCGACCGTCGATTTGCATCCGCTCACGCGGCGAAACCAAGTGCGGACTCGTGTAGAGCCCGACCCGGAACCCGGCGTGGCGCAACGCGGAGTCGATGAACGCGCAGGTGGAGCCCTTTCCCTTCGTCCCGGCGACGTGAACGAACGGCAGGCGCTGGTGCGGATCGCCGACGGCGCTCAGCACGCGCGACATTCGCGCCAGGTTGAGCGTGCGCAGCCGCGAGCGGTCGATGGAGACCGTCTCGAGGTTCAGGAAGGAGTCGATGAACGCGCGAGCTTCGTCATAGGTCACGTCATGCGTGCCCAGTCCAGCGGGGCATCATGGTTCCGCCAACGCGTCGATCCAGACGCAGCATGACTCGACTATCCGCTGTACGTGAAGCTCGGGTAGATGGGAAAGTCCGCACACAGCGACGCGACATCGGCTCGAATGGACCCACGTTCCGCCTCGTCCGTATCGCTGCTCAGAACGCGTGCCATGTGACGCGCGATTCGTTCCATCTCGGTCGCTCCCATGCCGCGCGTCGTGAGCGCTGGCGTGCCGGGACGGATGCCGCTCGTCTGCACCGGCGAACGCTGATCGAACGGGATCGTGTTCTTGTTCACGATGATCCCGGCTTCTTCGAGCAGATTGGCTGCCTTGCGCCCGGTGATGCTCCGGTCGCTGAGGTCGACCAGCATCAGGTGGTTGTCGGTTCCTCCCGTGAGGAGCTCGTGCCCCGATGCGATCAGGGCAGACGCAAGCGCCTGAGCATTCGCCACGATCTTCCGGGAGTATGCAGCGAACTCCGGCTGCATCGCCTCCTTGAGCATGACCGCGCGCGCGGCGATGGCGTTCATGAAGGGTCCGCCCTGTAGTCCCGGGAACACGGCGCGGTCGACTGCCTGGGCATGTTCCGCTCGGCACAGCACGATGGCGCCGCGCGGTCCGCGCAGTGTCTTGTGCGTTGTCATCGAGACGATGTCGGCGTAGGGAACCGGGGTCGGATGGACGCCGCCCGCGATCAAGCCCGCGACGTGAGCGACGTCCGCGAGCAGGTAGGCTCCGACTCGGTCGGCGATCTCGCGCCAGGGGGCGAAGTCGATGGATCGGGGGTAGGCGCTTCCCCCGACGATAATCAGCTTCGGCTTGTGCTGCCTTGCCGCGTCGAGGACCTGGTCGAGGTCGATTCTGCCGGTGTCCGGCTGCACTCCGTAGAAGCTCACGTCATACAGCTTCCCCGCCATGTTCTGCGGGATTCCGTGGCTCAGGTGACCGCCGTGGTCGAGCTTCATGGCGAGCACCCGGTCGCCGGGCTCCAGCAGCGCGAGGAACGCGGCGATGTTCGCCTGGGAGCCGGAGTGCGGCTGCACGTTGGCGTGTTCGGCTCCGAACAGCGCCTTGGCGCGCTCAATGGCGAGCGATTCGACCGCATCCATCTGCTCGCAACCGTTGTAGTAGCGCTTGCCAGGGTAACCCTCGGCGTACTTGTTCGCCAAGACGCTGCCCTGCGCAGCCAGAACCGCCGGGCTCGCGTAGTTCTCGGACGGGATCATCACCAGCATGTCCTGCTGGCGCTTCAGGTCGGCTTCGAGCGCGTCGGCGATCTCGGGATCGGTTTTCGACAGCGGCTGGTGGAACGTATCCGTCAAGGACATCGCCTCTCTTGATGTCGAAATCGTGCGTTACTGGGCGAGAACCGCCCGCTCCTTGGCGCGCATCAGGCTCGTGACCGTCTGGAGCGTCACGGCATCGCAGAGGAGCCGTTCGGCTTCGCGCAGGAGCACGCCGTTGATGCTGTCGATCTCGGTCTTCCGCCCGGCTTCCAGGTCCTGGAGCATCGACGAGCGATTGAGCGCCGTGGCTTGGCAGACGTCGATCACGCGGTTCTCGCTGTCGGAGATCGAGTCGATGCCGCTCGCGTGGGCGATTGCCTCGCATTCCGCGCTGATTCGCCGCGCGACCGCCGCCGCGTCGATATCGTCGGCGATGACGCCGTTTCGGACGCCCAGCAGCGCCGTCAGCGGGTTGATCGCCGCGTTTACCAGCGCCTTCGACCAGACCGCGGATCGCCAGTCGTGCGTCACGCGCGCATCGAAGCCGGCGAGGCTCAGCGTGTCGCAGAGTGCCTGAGCGGACGACATCGCGTCGGACGTCATACTGCCGATGATCGTCGTGCCTCTGCCGGTGTGATGGACGCTTCCGGTTGCGACGAGGGTTGCCGCCTCGGAAGTCGAGCCCGGCAGCACTCGCTCATCACCGAACGCCTCGGCGAGCGTCTCGACGTTGTCGAGACCGTTTTGGATCGTCGCCACCGGGCCCGGGAACCACTGCAGAGAACGAGCCGCGCTCTCGGTCGCATGCGCCTTGACGCAGATCAGGGCGACGTCCGCGCCGCGCACGGCGTCAGCGCGACCGTCTGCGGTCGCCGTCACGCGCAGGCGGCGCTCGATGCCCTCGAAGCGGAGCGTGATGCCGTCTCGCGTCAGGCGCGCGGCGCGGTCGTCGCGGTAGTCGAGCAAGCAGGTGCGAACGCCCGCGTCAGCCAATCGAGACGCGAACAGGAGTCCCAGCGCGCCGGGCCCGGCGACGACCACGGAGCTCAATGCTTCTCCCACTTCGCGAGTTCGGTCAGTTCGCTGAGCGTTCCTCCGGCGTCGATCTCGGCGCGAAGCCGGTTTTCCATCTCGAGCACGCTCATCGCTCGATTGGCGACTTCGAGCCCGTCTGCGGCAGGGATGACCACCACTCCGTCATCGTCGCCAACGACCCAATCGCCGGGATGGATCCTCACGCCGCCGATCCGTATCGGCACGTTGATCTCGCCCAAGCCTTTGGGCTCCCATGCCGTGGGAGCGATGTGCCGCGAGAAAGCCGGGAAGCGAAGGCGACGAATCTCGGCGACATCCCTCACGCCGCCGTCGACCACCACGCCGGCGAGCTTCCGGGTGACGGCGCTGTGCGTCGCCAGCTCGCCCCAAACGACGCTGGGCAAGCCCCCTGCCTCGACGACGACGGCTTCGCCGGGACGGGCAACGTC
>VGLH01000215.1 GCA_016866785.1 Candidatus Poribacteria bacterium | reverse complement strand
CCCAACGAGCGGCAAGCCCGGGATGCATGGGTGTCACGGCACTTCGGGGCAACGGTTCAGCCCGTCTACTCGTTCACGTTGAATCGGCGTTCGTCGACGGAGTTCCTGGCGTCGTGGAGCGCTTCGGAGGAGACCACGGAATCCGACGGGCGGACGATCCGTCGGCATAATCGCACCGATCCAGAGACCGGCATCGTCGTCCGCTGCGACTGGGAGGTGTTCGGTGACTTCCCAGCCGCGGAATGGGTCGTCACGCTGGAGAACACGAGCGATCGCGACACGCCGCTGCTCGAAGCCATCCAGACGATCGATGCGACGCTGCTCGAACCGGCTGGGAAGACCGCTGTCCTGCATCGCGCGTTGGGGAGCAACGCTGCCCGCTCGGACTTCGCGCCGGTTCACGAGGAACTAGCTCCCGGAGCGTCGATCCGGTTGGCGCCGATCGGCGGACGGTCGTCGAACACGGCCTCGCTGCCCTTCTTCAACCTGAAAGGGGACGGCGCTGGTGTCGTCATGGCGATCGGCTGGTCGGGCCAGTGGGCAGCGTCCTGGACGCACGGACACGGCGTGCGCGTCACAGCCGGTATGGAGCGGACACGGCTGAAGCTGCGTCCCGGCGAGTCGATCCGCACGCCCCGAGTCCTACTGCTGTTCTGGGAGGGCGACGACGAGCTCCGGGGCAACAACCTGTTCCGGCGGCTCGTCCTGGCGCATCGCTGCCCGCAACAGGACGGCTCGCCCACGCTGGGACCCCTCGCCGCGACCGGTTCCCCCGGCATCGACTCGGAGTTCAACGCCGCGACGGAGCTCAATCAACTCGCCTCCGCCGAGCGGTACCGGCAGTTCGGCTACGAGCCGGAGTATTGGTGGATCGACGCCGGGTGGTACGAAGGCAAGTGGCCCAACGGCGTCGGCAACTGGTTCGCCCGGACGGACGGCTTCCCGAACGGGCTGATGCCCATCTCGGACGGCGTGCGCGCGATGGGCTACGAGGGGTTCCTGCTGTGGTTCGAGCCGGAACGCGTTCATCGGGGCACATGGATCGACCGCGAACACCCCGAATGGGTCCTCGACCTGCCGGACCACGCGAACGGGCTGCTCGATTTGGGCAATCCCGACGCGCTGCATTGGCTCACCGAGCACGTCTCGACCGCCATCGAGCGCGACGGCATCGGGTTCTTCCGCCAGGACTTCAACATGGACCCGCTGCCCTACTGGCGGGCGCACGACGAGCCCGAGCGCGAGGGAATCCACGAGATTCGGCACGTCGAGGGACTCTACGCCTTCTGGGACGCGCTGCTGTCGCGCCATCCGGGTCTGCGCATCGACAACTGCGCCAGCGGCGGGCGACGCATCGACCTTGAGACCACCTGGCGCAGCGTTCCGTTGTGGCGCACCGATTACCAGTACTTCGAGCCGAACGGCTATCAGTGCCACACCTACGGCTTGAATCACTACGTCCCGCTGTCGGCGACCGGAAGCGGCAGCCCAGACCTCTACGCGTTCCGCAGCGGCATGAACTCCGGCATCGTGCTGGGCTGGTACCTCTGGGATCGGGGGTTCCCCATCGACCTGGGCAAGCGCTGTCTCGACGAGTACATGCGCCTGCGCCACCTCTACCTGGGCGACTTCTACCCGCTGACGGAGCACTCGACGGCAGACGACGTCTGGATGGCGTACCAGTTCCACCGCGACGACCTCGACGAGGGGATGGTCTTCGCGTTCCGCCGCCAGGACAGCGGCACGTCGTCGATCCGGCTTTCCCTGCGCGGTCTGGATCCCGCTGCGACCTACGAAGTGGAGATCGACGACGAGGTCACGACGGCGACGGGCGCCGAGTTGGCGCGGCTGGACATCGCCATCGACGAGCCTCGGGGCTCGGCTCTCGTCCACTACTTCGAGTCGCAGGGCCGAGCGCGGGTCACGTGAGGGGACGCATGTCTGACGTGCTGAGGAACTACGTCGCCGGCAAGTGGACGGACGCCACGGGGACCGATTTCCTGCCCGTGCGGAGCCCTGCCACCGGAGAGACGATCGCGCTCGTCCCGTGTTCGAGCCCAACGGACGTGGGTGTTGCCGCGCGCGCGGGAGAGGTGGCGTTCCGCGAGTGGAGCCGCGTCCCGTGCGTTGAGCGGGTCGAGCCCCTGTTCCGTCTAAAAGGTCTGCTGGAAAGCGCGGCGGACGACCTTGCCCGTAGCGTGACCGTCGAATGCGGGAAGACGCTCTCCGAGAGCCTCGGTGAGGTGCGGCGCGGCATCGAGAACGTCGCGAACGCGTGCGGCATGCCGTCGCTGATGCAGGGGACTGTCAGCGAGGACATCGCGCGCGGCATCGACGAGTTCATGATCCGCCAACCGTTGGGCGTTGTCGCCGCGATCACGCCGTTCAACTTCCCGGCGATGATCCCGCTCTGGTTCCTGCCGTACGCTGTCGCGACGGGCAACTGCTTCCTCCTCAAACCAAGCGAGCGGACGCCAATGGCCAGCCAGCGGCTCATGGCGCTCATCGTCGATGCGGGGTTCCCGCCCGGCGCCGTCCAGCTCGTCAACGGCGACCGTCGGACGGCAGAAGCCATCGTGGATCATCCCGCCGTGCGAGCTGTCAGCTTCGTCGGCACGACGGCGGTTGCGAAGGCGGTGTACAGCCGCGCCACTTCGCTGGGGAAGCGAGCTCAGTGCCAGGGCGGAGCCAAGAACCCCGCCGTCATCATGCCCGACGCCGACCCGTCCCTAACCGTACGGAACCTGGCGGACTCGGCGTTCGGATGCGCCGGTCAGCGATGCTTGGCGGTCTCCGTCGCGGTCGTCGTCGACGAGAACAACGCGATGGTGGATGCGCTCGCCGAGGTTGCGTCGACGCGACGCGTCGGGAACGGTCTCGACCCCGACACGGAGATGGGTCCCGTCATCACCGACGAGAGCCGCCGCCGCATCGAGGCGTCTGTGGAGCGAGCGCTTGCCGACGGGGCGAAGCCGCTTGTCGACGGTCGCGGATGCCGAGTTCCGGACCACGAAGGCGGCTTCTTCACGGCTCCGACCATCCTGTCAGACGTGGCGACCGATGGCGATCTGGCGCGGACGGAAGTCTTCGGGCCCGTGCTCGCCCTGATGCGAGCGGGCGGTCTGGACGACGCCATCCGCATCGTCAACGGCAGGCGATACGGCAACCAGGCGTCCATCTACACGTCGGACGGCGCGGCAGCGCGCAGGTTCCGCGTCGAAGCCAGCGCCGGGAACATCGGCGTCAACGTCGGCGTGGCGGCTCCGATGGCGTTCTTCCCCTTCAGCGGGTGGAACGACAGCTTCATGGGCGACTTGCACGGACAGGGCGCGCACGCAGTCGAGTTCTACACGCAGACGAAGGTCGTCGTGGAACGCTGGGGAGCGCCGCGATGAGCTTCCGCGTCGGCATCGTGGGAACGGGCGGCATCGCGCACGCGCACGCCGGAGCGTGCGACGCACTGGACGATGTCGAGCTCTGCGCCGTCGCGGACGTCTCCGCCGAGAGCGCCCAACGTTTCGCCGAGGCGAAAGGCGTGCCAGCGCACTTCGGCGATCTGGATGAGATGCTGCGCTCCGTG
>VGLH01000214.1 GCA_016866785.1 Candidatus Poribacteria bacterium | reverse complement strand
CACTGGTTCCACCCCTGCATCGGTTACCATGACTCAGGGCACAGTTTACGTAGGTTATCAGAACGGTAGTATTCGCCAAGGCACGCAGCCCGTATCGGAACCTGCCGTTCAGTTATCCACTGCGACCGTCAACGCTGGAACCGTCACGAAGCCCGGCTCCGGCACGGCGACGTTCACCATCACGAACACCGGCGGCGGGACGCTCACCGTCAGCGGGATCGCGTCATCGAACGGGCAGTTCGCCGCCTCGCCCGCGCCACCCTACAACCTGACGGCGGGTCAGAGCCAGATCGTCACGGTGACCTTCACGCCGACGAAGGTAGGCTGGGAGCAGTCCACGCTGACGATTACGCACAACGCCTCCGGCAGTCCGGCGACGGTGACTGCGAAGGGCATCGGTCGCGTCAATCCGCCGACGGGCGACTTGGCGCAGACGAAGATCGCCTTCGTCAAGAACACCGATATCTACGTGATGGATCCCAACGGTGGGAATCAGACTCCCGTCGCCACGAGCGGCTACGACGACCGGTTCCCGTCTTGGTCGCCCGACATCTCGAAGATAGTTTTCACGACGAACGCGGCAGGGGACTACGAGATACATACCATCAACGTCAACGGCACGAGTCTGACTCGCGTGACGACTCACTCCGGAGCTGATGAAATGCCGGACTGGTCGCCGGACGGGACGAAGATCGTGTTCTCCCACGCATCGGGGGACCTCTTCGTCATCAACGTAAGCGGAACCGGATTGGCGACCATCGTAAGCAGTTCCGGTGTGGATCAGGCTCCGAGCTGGTCGCCAGACGGCGCGAAGATCGTCTTCACGACCAATCGTGACGGCAACTTCGAAATCTACGTCGCGAACGCGGACGGAACGAACCCGACGCGCTTGACAAACACGGCCTTGGACGAGGGCGGTCCTGTCTGGTCACCGGACGGGACCAAGATCGCCTACTCGCTCGACCCAGGCGGGAAGATCTACGTCATGGACGCCGACGGTCAGAACGCGACGCCGGTCGCTCCGGATCCCGACGGCGGCGGGCTTCCGTCGTGGTCGCCGGACGGAACCAAGATTGTGTTTCAGTCGAACCGATCAGGAACCACGGATGTTTGGGCAGTCAATGCCGCCGACGGTAGCGGGCTGACACGTCTCGCCACACTCGCGGGTCATCCGTCATGGTCCCCGTTCCCACCGCCTCCGCCGTCGTATCAGGTCTGGCAGGCGACGCTCCGCCTGACGGGCGATCCGGCCGGAGACCTGTTCGCGACGTTCGGCGTGGCTCTCGACGCCCAGGATGCTGTCAACCTCGACGAGACTCCACCCGAAGACGTGGATGGACCTCCCCCGCCTCCGGATTCGAGCTGGATCCGACTGCTGCGGAGCGGGTACTCCCTGGTGACGGACAAGCTCGCCTTCGCAGATACGCGGACGTGGAACATCGCCGTCAACGTCCAGAGCGGTACGCACTATCTCTCCGTAGAGGGCTTGCCTGAAGGCGTCCTGGCATACTTCAACGACGCGCCGCGAGTCGAGCATGGACCCGATACGGATGCGGCGACGGCGGTGTCGTATCCGTTGCCTCTGACAGCCGGCATCCCGCTCAACACGGGTTACCACATGCTCACGCTGACGCTCGCAAGGCGTCTGGAGGTCACGCTCAACACGACGCTGGCGGTGCGTTGGCGGATGTTCTCGCTTCCGGGACCGGCGCTGGACGGCGCGCCGTCGCATCTGTTCGGGCGCGGTGCCATCTCGATGTATGCTTACGACGCCAGCCCGTCCGTGCAGAACTACGCCCCGGTGGACCTCACTTCGACGGTGCCGTTGCCGTTCGTTGAGAAGGGATGGTTCATCTTCCGAGCGCCGGAGCCGGATCCAGCGGACTCCGACCCCAAGACAGGCGTGCTGAACACCACATTCGCCGTCGATGTCGATGCGCCAGCGGCTCAGTCGGTCGCAGTGACGCTGCAGCCGGGGTGGAACATCGTTGGCGCGCCGTATGGCGGCACCACAGTGGCGTCGTACACGACGACCGCGAACAAGGCGTACGGCTTCGACGGCGCCAACTATGTGCTGCTATCTACCTCAAGCCCGCTGAACCAGTTCCAGGGCTACTGGGTCTACAACGAACTGGCGTCGGCTCGGACGGTGACGATCACGCAGACGCCGCCGACGGCTCCGGCGATCGTCCAGCGCGCGGCTCCGTCGCCGGATTGGGTCGCGCCGCTGACCATCTCGCTCGACAGCGGGGCGCTCAAGACGGTCGAGCTCGGGAGCGGCTCGAAGGCGCAGGTCGGCTTCGACGCCTACGACGTGGGTCTGCCCCCGGCTCCGCCGATTCGCAGCTACTCCGAGTTCTTCGCCAAGACGGACGATCCGGTCGAGCGGATGACTCGGAGCGTCCTCCCGTCGAGCCAGCGCGAGGCGACGTGGGAGCTCTCAGCGAACCTGGCGGAAGCGGGAACGCTCCGCTGGACGGCTCAGACGCTTCCGGCGGGATTCCGCATCGTCGTCGAGTTGGGCGATGAACGCTACGACCTCAGCCGCGATGGGTCGATGCGCCTCGACGCAGGGAAGCACACCTTCACGGCGCGTCTGACCTTCGCTCCGCCGTCTCGCAACCGCCTGATGGCGAACTACCCCAACCCCTTCAACCCGGAGACGTGGATTCCCTTCGAGCTGAAGGAGGGTTCTGCCGTCACGGTGAACGTCTACGACGTGGCGGGTTCACTCGTGCGGAAGCTCGACGTGGGCTACCGGGAGCCGGGCTACTACACGTCGCGGGCAGAAGCGGCGTACTGGGACGGTCGGAACGAGCTCGGGGAGCGGGTCGCCAGCGGGGTCTACTTCTACGAGCTCCGCGCGGGCTCCTTCCGGGAGACACGGCGGATGGTCATCCACAAGTAGCCCGCGCCAACGGTCAACCACGTAGGGGCGGGTCTCAGACCCGCCCCTACGACCCGTCCGCAACCAGTGTGAGGGGGTAGCTCCCCTCCTACGGGTCCGACCGACGGACTCGACGCTTCATCCATGCGCCCATCTCTCCATCGAGGGGTGGGCGCGCTTGTTGTTGCGGGCCCGCGCTCTGATGTGACCGCTACGCGAAGAGCGACGCCCGCAGCGCGCCGACATCCACCCGCTCGCGCGTTCGCGCCGACGCGTTCAGCGCCTCCATGAGCACCCACGTGTCGAGCGAGTGACCCATCCAGTCGCGGTCTTTGCCGGTGGTGATGGCGTCCGCCAGCGCGTCGAACTGGATGCGGTCGTCTTCTATGAGCCCGGCGTGCAGGTCCTGGAGCTCGACGTCCTCGACGCACTCGCCCTTGCGGAACAACTGAAGATGCCCGGCGTCGCGGCGGATGTCACCGCGCTCGCCCTGGAACGTCCAGTGGCCACTCCACCCGAACGGGTTGGCGTGTCCCGCTCGGGTTCCCGCGTAGGAGACGCACGCGCCGTTGGTGTATTCCATCAGGGCGTTGCCGCCAGCGGTCCCCCACACGCCCGTCTGACCCAACTCAACATCCTCGCGCGTGTGAACGCGGGCTGTGACGTATGCCGGGAGCCCCTTCGCCGCGACGAGCTGATCCAACTGGTGGCTCGCCCCGGCGTGGAAGTAAAGCCCCTCGACAAAGGCATCGGGCTGGCGAGTGTCTTTGCCCGTCCACAGGTTCTGTCGGATCCAGAAGCGGCACTCGCCGCCGATCATCTCGCCGATGCCGTTCTCTTCGCGGAGCCATTCGCGCAT
>VGLH01000213.1 GCA_016866785.1 Candidatus Poribacteria bacterium | reverse complement strand
CGAGAACCAGGGCCAAGACTTCAGCCTGAGCTTCATCCTCAACGATCTGCGACATCGGGCGATGAAGCCGTACACGGACGCGCTCGCGGACAAGATCCAAGATAACCTGGTCAGTTCGGTCAAGGTTGTGGACCGGCGGGTTCAGCGCGGTCCCTTCTATGTGCTCTTCTACCCGAGCATCCCGTCCGTGCTCATCGAGATCGGCTTCATCACCAACCGCTCCGAGCAGCAGCTCCTGGCTTCGGCTGAGTACCAGTCGAAGATCGCGCGCGCCATCGGCGACGCGATCATCGCTTTCGGCAGGGACACCGACGCTTGGCGGCTCGCCTCGACCGGTTCACAGTGACCGACCCGTCTCCATCGCTACAAGGCATCGCACACGACTGGGGTGCCCAAGCCCCGTCTCGCGCTCCGAGCGCTGCCACCAGTTGGCGGAGCGGCGGCGTCAGCGAGGTCCCGTACGCGTCGCTGAACGTCGGGCTGCGCGTTGGCGACACGCCAGCCGCCGTTGTTGAGAACCGCCGTCGGTTCCTGATGTCGTGGGGTGCGGTGCCGGACTCGCTCGTCGTTCCGGGGCAGGTTCATGGCGTTGCCGTCGGCGTCGTGACGCCTGATGAACGCGAGTTCCCAGACACCGACGCGCTCATCACGACCAGCAACGAGATCGCTCTGGGCGTCATCGTCGCAGACTGCGTTCCAATCTACTTCTGGGACCCGGTACGGGGCACCATCGGCATCGCCCACTCCGGATGGCGCGGCACAGCAGCCCGCATCGCGAGCCGAACACTTCTCTCGATGTGCCGTGAGTTCGGGTCGCGCGCGCACGACTGCCGGGCGATCCTGGGTCCCTCCATCGGTCCGTGCTGCTATGAGGTCAGTCAGGAGCTGGCAGATGGGTTCCGGGCATCTTTCGGCGACGAGGTCGCCGACGGGAGGCATCTCGATCTGTGGCGCGCGATCCGCAATGACCTCATTGCGGCGGGAATGCGCAGCGATCGTATCGTAGTTTCGGGTCTGTGCACTCACTGCCGCCGGGAGTTGTTCTACTCTCACCGTCGTGATGGCCCTCGAACAGGCCGCCATCTCGCTGCGATACGCCTCCCCTAGACATCTCGTAGACATCTCGCCCATTCACCGAAGTACATGCAAAAGCCGGGCGTATGATGACGCCCGGCTATGTTCGTTCTGTCGTGTCCAGGACTTCTGACTCGTCACTTTGAGAGCATGCTGGTTGCACGCCGCAACCCCAGTGCCCATCCGCTTGTCCAGGGCGGACGCGCGGCGCGTGCACAGATTCCCTTGCGTACGCACCCCGGCTGCGGTATACTCCCCCCAAGAGCCGTACTGCTGCGGCCCCTATGGGACTATACGTGCGATTGCTACTGCCTACGTGCCCATACAGCGATTGAGTCGTCTTTCCTGACAACCTCTCTATCGGAACGAAGCATCCGCATCCTTAGCGCAAATGTGGGTCCTCCGGGGTCTGCATTGTGTCCCGTGCTCCTGACTTGGGGCGCAGGGGAGGGCGTATGTTTCGTATCAGCAGCTCCGCACTTCCAACTGCGGTACAGAATAATCTGAACCGCACCACCGCCCTGGTGTCACAGTCCATCATGCGGCTGTCCTCCGGGCTGCGGATCAACCGCGCCGGGGATGACCCAGCCGGGCTGGCAACGTCGGCAGCCCTCAACTCCGTCATCACATCCCTCCAGCAGGCGAATCGCAACACGGGCATGGCGATCTCCTTCACGCAGACTGCGGAAGGGGGAGCCAGTTCCATCTCAGACATTCTGGTGAGGCTCAAAGAGCTCGCGATCCAAGCCGCGGACTCGACGACATCCACCAGTTCGCGAAGCGCCATCCAGCTCGAAGCCGATCAGCTCATTCAAGAGATCGACCGAATCGCGTCATCGACCACGTTCAACGGAACCTGCCTTACGGCGACCAATACGAACGTGACCTTCTACGTCGGTGATGGTCTGGGCGGCATCAACGACCAGATCGGTCTCCAACTGAGCAATCTGGGCTCCTCTGCCATCGTGGCTGGACTCACCTCGGCGCAGATCGCCGTCGTCGGCACCGCGACGACAGCGCTCGCTTCGGTCGAGTTGGGCATCACCTCGGTGACTCTGGTTCGGAGCCGCTTCGGGGCGGTAGAGAACCGGCTGTCGCGCACGTCCGTGGATATCAGCGCGCGGATCGCTTTGCTACAAGAGGCGGACTCCGCGATCCGCGACGCGGATATCGCACAGGAGGCTACGAGCCTCATACGCGCGCACATCCTGTCGCAGGCGGGGACGTTTGCGCTGGCTCAGACCAACCTGCTCGCGCAGAACGTAATGCCGTTGATCGGCCTTGCGCGGTAGAGGGAGGGACGGGCCCATGTCGGTCACTTCTGCCAACACACGGATCCAAGCCGTCTCGCACGCGCGTGACCAGCGTACCGCGACGGACATCGCCGTCCTCCGCACCGAGCGGGCGGACGACATGCCAGAGCGGGAGTCGAGGAAGGAGCAGTCTGAGGGAGATCAACCCGATCTGTCTCAGGGCTTGGGC
Organism: Candidatus Poribacteria bacterium; assembly: GCA_016866785.1. Lineage (NCBI taxonomy): Bacteria > Candidatus Poribacteria > Candidatus Poribacteria bacterium. Next base: position 1,359 of record VGLH01000213.1, on the reverse strand, counting down.
AGAGCGCATCGGCAACGAGTCCTCGCCTACGCGAGCGATTCGCCGGACAGGCTTGGTTCGTCGGGGACATTAGGGCGGTCTCTCGAACAGGTGCGAGCCGAGGGACGCCGCCATCCCACAGACGCGTTGAACGTCGTCACCGCGTTTCTGCGACCTGCGGCAGGCTTCCGCCTGCTGCCACAAGCGTAGCCGGAGTTCCGGTCCGGCTCCATAGAACTGGAGGAACCACATGCCACCATCGGTTGGCGCGGTATCGCCGCCGCCAACGCGAACCACTCCGGCACCGGGAGACGCGCGTCCGCCGTCGCGAGGATCCGCTTCGCAGCCATCGCGCGATGTAAACCCCATCGCTGTTGTCGACTTCTGGCGTCCTATGCCCGTCGAGGGAGCGAGCGACCGCGAAGTCGCAACCGGCGCGTCGAAGCGCGTCAATTCCGAGCCGCGCGATACTCGCGCGGACGACGCGAATGCGATGGTCACCCGAGTGAAGTCAGAGGTAGCCAGAGACCCCGCTGCCGCCCTTGCTGGAGCAGCCCAGGGACTCCAGGCAACGGCGGCACGCCACCTAGTCTAGGAGGTCGTATCGATGCCCGCATCCATCGCCATCCGGCAGATCAACGTCGGCAGAGAGCAGATTCGCTCGTCGCTGGGTCACAACCTGGTGGCGGCCGAGAGCCGACAGCGACAGACGTCGCAGTCGTCCGTCGATTCGATCGAGCGTCGCGAAGTCAACCAAGCGCCGGTACGGGACATCCGAGCAGACGCCCCGGATCGGTTCACAGATGCGCGCGCTCTCGTGACGAGCCTGCGCCAACAGGTGTCCCAAAACCCCGTCTCGGCACTCGCCGCCGCAAGCGGCAATCTGATGCGAGACCCGACCGACCTGCTGATTTAGTTGAGGGGAAGGTTCGATGCCGACAGGAATACCCGAGGCAGGAGCGCTGCCCCCCAGCATCACGCGACACGTCGAAGCTGAGGCGCGCGTGCGCAACCGGCCCGAGAACACTCGGCCCGTCAGTGACGGCCTGCGGAGCCGTGTCACACAGATGGGTCCGAACGATCTGGATCGGGCGAGCCGACGCGAAGCCGAACGCGATCTGGAAGCCGTGCGTCGCCATGCAGCGGCTGAACCAGCGCGGTCGGTGGCAGCGGCGACCCGCAATCTGTCGCGCGAAGCGGCAGGAGCCCTCTCGTGAGAGCGCTGGCACGACCCGTACGGTGACTATCCCCTAAGAGTCTATCTCAATCCGCGTACGCGGCTTTGAGCCGATGCCAGATGCGCGTCCAGATGAGGATGCAGGCGAGCTTCACCAGTCCGCAGTAGTTCTCCGGTTTGACCTCATAGCGCACCCGAATCGA
>VGLH01000212.1 GCA_016866785.1 Candidatus Poribacteria bacterium | reverse complement strand
GAGGGACAAGCGGCGATCCTCACCGAGGTTTTGGGAGACGCGGCGCTGCACGCCGCTCGCGCCTCGGATGCGCTGGAATCGACGACGACGCGCCGCCTCGAAGACCTGCTCATCCTGTTGGACAAATGGGACCGCGAGGTTCCGCTGACGGATCAGCGCCTGTTCGCGCTGGTACCGATGCAGGGGTTCATTCGGCTCCACGTGCTGGACGATGAGGGGAACCTCGTCGCCGCGAACCGCCCCGGCTGGGGGATGCGGCGGCGCATGGGTCCCTCGATGCGCGAGGGCATGCCGATGGGACCGCCAGGCATGCGACCGCTGCCGGAGCCTGCGCCGGACTTCCGTCCGCCTCAAGGCCCGGGCCCGCGCCGTCCGCCATTCGTGGACGCCCTCATGCCATACATCCAACGGCTGAAGTCGTCGGGGCAGGAGTCGCTGGTCATGTCGCTGCCTGGACGCAGTGGGCAGGTGGATCCGCGCGGCGTCTACGGCGTTGTCCACAGACGGACGCGCGGCGGCGTTCTAGCGGCGACCGTCGAGACAGAAGCCCTGACGGCTCTGCGCGAGGCGGCGAGCCGCGATACGCTGTTCGACCAGGTCGCCCGCGCCGACGGTATCTTGTCCGTCGGATGGTCGCCGTTGTCCGGTGACGTGGTTCCAAGCGGATTCCGGTGGGAATGGCAGGAGATGGACGGCAAGCGGGCGTTTGTCGGCATCCGAACCATCGACGACATCGACAGCAAGCCCATCGAGATTCGGGTCGCGCTCGACGCGAAGCCGATCCTCGACACGGAGCGCGAGGCATGGCAGCAGGGAGGTGTCCGTCTCGCGCTCGTCGCGCTCGCGACGCTCGCCGTCACGGGTCTGCTCTTCTCGCGCCAGAACGTCCAACTGCTGAGGGACGAGACCGACCGCATCCAGGCGGAGGTGCACCGGCTCGAAGAGGAGTCGCGGCGGCGCGACAAGCTGACGGCGATGGGAGAGCTTGCCGCCGGGGTCGCCCACGAGATACGCAACCCGCTGAACGCCATCGCGATGGTGTCTCAGCGACTTGCGCGCGAGTTCGAGCCGCACGACGGCGACGCCGAGTACCAGGAGCTTCTCAGTATCCTACGGGACGAATCCGCCCGCGTCGAATCCGTCGTCGATCAGTTCCTTCGGTTCGCCCGCCCGCCTAAGATCGAGCCCCGGCAGGGCGACCTCGCCGCGATGCTGCGCGACGCCGGACGTCGGCTCCGCCCCGTCGCCGAGTCGAGCAGCGTGGCGTTAGAAGTCGACGCGAACGAGCCGACGATATTGGACTTCGACCCTGAGCAGCTCTATCAGGCGATCGCCAACGTGGTCCGCAACGCTGTCGAGGCAGGAGGCGGAGTCGTGCGCATCGCCCTGGCGAGCGACGCCGACTCGGCGACCGTGACGGTGACCGATCAGGGCTGCGGGATTCCGCCGGATCAGCTCGAACGCGTCTTCGATCTCTACTACACAACGAAGACGACGGGAACCGGGCTGGGCTTGGCGCTGGTACACCAGGTCGTCGCCGACCACGGGGGGGCCGTCGCCATCGAGAGCCGCGAGGGCGCCGGGACGACCGTCACGATCACGCTACCACGAGGCAGGCGCGTTGACGATCCTCGTCATTGACGACGATTCGAGCGGGAGAACGACACTCGCCGGATACCTACGCAAGTGCGGCTACCGCGTCCTGGAGGCAGCATCGGGGGAAGCGGGGCTGATGGCAGCCAATGGCTCCGAACCGATCCACGTCGTCCTGAGCGACATCCGCATGCCCGGTATCGACGGGATCGAGGTGCTGCGGCGGCTCCGGACGGGCAACCCCGAACTGGCAGTCCTGCTGGTCACGGCGTTCGCCTCGGTTCCTCAGGCGGTGGAAGCCGTCAAGATCGGCGCGTGGGACTACCTGCCGAAGCCCATCGACCTCGACGAACTCCGCGTCAAGCTGGTCAAGATGGAGCGTGAGCTGGGGCTCGACGCGTCCCCCGACGCCCAAGATCGGGATGACATCGACCTGGACGGGATCGTCGCCGAGAGCCCGGCGATGCAGGACGTTCTAAGCGTCCTCGACCGCGCCGCGCCGACGGACGCGACGATCCTGCTGCTGGGCGAGTCCGGCACGGGCAAGAGCATGCTTTCCGGGTGGGTGCACCGCCGGTCAGCCCGATCCGCGGGTCCGTTTGTCTCTGTAAGCTGCGCGGCGCTGCCGGAGACGCTCATCGAGAGCGAGCTCTTCGGGCACGAGAAGGGCGCGTTCACGGGCGCTGATCGCGAGCGCGTCGGACGGTTCGAGGCTGCCAACGGCGGAACGCTGTTCCTCGACGAGGTGGGCGACATCCCGCTTGCGACTCAGGTAAAGCTGCTCCATGTGCTCCAGGAGCGGGTCGTGGCGCGGCTCGGAGGGTCGGGCAAGCCTAGGCGGGTCGACGTGCGCGTCGTCGCGGCGACCAACCGCAACCTGCAGGAGCTCATCCGCGAGGGCAGGTTCCGCGAGGACCTGTATTACCGCCTGAACGTCGTCTCCGTCGAAGTCCCGCCACTTCGGCTGCGACGGCGAGACGTGCCGGCGCTCGTCGCGCACTTCCTCGCCAAGCACGCCCTGTCGGACCGCCCGGCGACCGTCAGCCCGGAAGCCGAGTCGCTGCTCGCGCGATACGCCTATCCGGGGAACGTGCGCGAGCTGGAGAACGCCATCGAGCGCGCCGCCATCCTTGCGCGGAACAGCGTCATCACGCCGCGCGACCTGCCCCCAACGATGAACCGTCCGACGGCCGCAGATGCCTCGGACTCCCTCCCCGACTCCGTCGAGACGCTCGAACGGCAGCGCATCCTGGAAGCGCTCCACGCCGCAGACGGCATCCAGACGCGCGCCGCTGAAAGCCTCGGCATCACAGAGCGGAACCTGCGCTACAAGATGAGGAAGTACCGGATCGCCACGGCGCGCGGCGATGCGGCGTCAGGCGCGTAGGACGTCGAGTCCCTCTGCCGCCGCGATGGCTTCAAGGCGGACCATCTCGTCGTCGGTCTGGCGCTGCGTGCCTGCCAGCGGGTAGGGCTTCTGGAGCCACGAGTACTTGCCGCTCGCCGACGGGTTGAAGGGGAGTAGACTGATCCGCTGCGCCCCGAGCGACCGTGCGAGCCGCCCGATGTTCTGGATGTCCTCGGCTCCGCCGTTGTAGCCGGGAACGACCGGCACGCGCACGATGACCTCCGCGCCGCCGTCGATGAGGCGCGTCAGGTTCCCCGTGACATGCGTCAGGGGAACACCGGTAAAGGCGATGTGCTTCTCGCCGTCGGCGTGCTTGAGGTCGTAGAGGAAGAGGTCCGTCACCGTCGCTAACCGTTCGAGGCGCGCCCAGGTTGTCACGCCCGTCGTCTCGATCGCCGTGTGGACGCCCTCGTCGTGACACAGCGCCAGGACGCTGTAAGCGAACTCTGGCTGGAGGGTCGGTTCGCCGCCCGTCAACGTGATGCCGCCGCCGGTTCTGCGGAAGAAGGGCTTGAGCGCGCGCGCTTCGTCCACGACATCGCCCGCCGTCGTCGTGTAGCCCTTCATCTCCAGGGCGTCATGTTCGCATGCGTCGAGGCACTTGCCGCACCGGAGGCAGGTCTCGCGGTCGCGGTCGGCGGGTAGGATGGGCTCCGGCGTGCGCAGGTTGACGGGGCACGCTTCGGCGCACGCGCCGCATCGGACGCAGCGCGCTTCGTACCAGACGACTTCGGTGCGGGGCGAGACGGATTCCGGACTGTGGCACCAGACGCACCGGAGCGGACAGCCCTTGAGGTAGACCATCATCCGCAAGCCGGGCCCGTCATGCGTCGCCGTCTGGTCGACGGCGAAGATCGTTCCGGCTACGGAGCGCAGGGCTTCCCTCTCGGCGTCGCGCATTTCGCCTCCTCGCACCCGACCCGTTCGCGCTAGTGGTCAGTGA
>VGLH01000211.1 GCA_016866785.1 Candidatus Poribacteria bacterium | reverse complement strand
TAGAGCGCCGGAGGAAGCGTCCGCAGCCATTCCAGGTTGAAGCCGTAGTGAAGGCGACTGCTGATCAGATGGACTATGCCGCTGGCATCCTGGCACACGGCGAGGTAGCCTCTCGGTTCCGCTTCGCTAGCGCTCATCGTGAAGGGCGCGCCGTTGGTCGTGCCCAGCGTTCTGCCGGGCCCGTCGTCCGAGATGAGCCGGCGCGTCGCCCAGGAAACCCCCTCGTCGAACGACAGAGCGCCAAAGAGTCCCGACACCGGGCGCGCCTCGCCGGAGGCATCCCGGAGCGGCATGTCACGGCAGAACGACGCGAAGAAGAGCGGACCTTCCCGGAGGCGCAACAGGACGAGGCGCTGTCCTCCGCCGATGGGTTGGAATGGACTCGCGCTGACCTGCCAGGTCGCCCCTCGGTCGGTCGAAACGCTCTGCGGCATCCAGCCATCCACGTTGTCCGACCGCCCGAATGCAAGCAGCCGTCCATCCGAGAGCTCGACGATCCCGGCGTGTATCCCCGCGATGGTTCCGCCGGCGTCGCGCCACGTGCCGCCGTCGTCGTCGCTGATCCAAAGCGCCGTGCCGCCGCTGCCTCCGGTCACTGCGTCGCACGGGAGCAGGATAGACCCGTCGCGTGTCCGCGACACGGACTGAACCGGCATGTGGCGAATGCCGTGCTCGGGAATGATGATCCGGGCTTTCGTCCACGTTGCGCCGTGATCCGAGGAGCGACGGAGGACGGTCGCCAGATTGCCCCACGTCGCAGCGGCGCTAAGTCCGGCGAAGTGGCAAAGCGTTCCCTTCCCGTCGTTCCAGAGCGCCGGAGCGTGGTCGTTGCGGTCGGGGGCGTTCCAGAACACGTCGGCGGGAGTCCACTCGTCCTCGTCGGCGCGAAGGCGGCTCGCCGCTTGTCCCAACTCCCTGCCGGGCTCCTCGACGCACGTGTACCACACGGCGAGCAGGTCGCCGTTGTCGCACGCGACGATTGCCGGATCGTGGTTGTGGTGCGAGAACAAGGGTCCCTCGGAGCCCGGCGCGATCCGGACGTACTCGCGCGGCTCGAGGAACACCGGATCGTCAGCCGACTCGTGGCGGCTTCGGGGAGCCTGTGATCCGACGATCTGATGGAACCGTTGTCCGGGCTGCCCAAGCGGTCGTGTCGATGGCGGTTCGCCCAGAACGACGCGGAAGCCGATGAGCCAGTGACGATCATCGGGCAGCGCGCCGGATCGATTCGCCGACCGCAGGTAGTACAGCTCCGTGCCATGGCTTCCGCCGCGCGTCACCCGGAAGTCCCCGGATGCATACCCGATGGGATCGGTCTGTGCGTCGCCGACGTAGGGACCGTACCAATCGGAGCACCATTCCTCGACGTTTCCGTGCATGTCGTTCAAGCCCCACGCGTTCGGCGGAGTCTCGCCGACGCGCAACGACACGATCTCGTCATCCCTGGACCGTGCCGGATCGGGGTACCAGCTCCGCTGCGGGTTCTTGAGGAACACGTCTGGCAAGGAATCGCCGGTGTGAAAGTGGCTCTCGGTTCCGGCGCGGCAGGCATATTCCCATTCGGCTTCGGTCGGGAGGCGGTACGTCTTGCCCTCGCGCCGCGACAGCCACCCGCAGTAGGCGATGGCTTCATGCCACGACACGAACACCACGGCTTCGTCATCTTCGGCGGAGAAGCCCAGCTTGCCCCGCAGATGCCGGTGCTCCGGGTCGAACGCCTCGAACTGGGAGTTCGTGATCTGCGTGACGCCTACGTAGAACGCGGTCGTGATGCGCACGCGATGCGATGGATGCTCGTCCGGGTCGCCGTTCCGTCGATGGGGCTTGCCCGCGAGCTCGTCAGGTAGGGGCACGGACGATGCGCCCATCGTGAACGCCCCCGGGTCGATACGTCGAAGGCGCATGCCGATGGAATTGGTGACATTCTGCATCCGGGAACCTCTTTCGGCGATCTTCCCGTAACCCGCCAGCACGATCCTCCGAATCAATGAGCGAGCTCTGGCAGCGCTCTGCCAGACGGTGCGACGCGCGGATTCTACCGGCTCGGTCGCCGTCGGATCAACGCAACGTGCGTTCACATTGGACGCCAACGTACCCATTGACGTGGGTGGCACGTGATGGAGCCCACGATGGACGGTGCCCTGGACGCCCCGAGGGACGCTCTCAGCCAGTTTCACCCGACGGTCGAACGGTGGTTCGCCGAAGAGGTCGGCGCTCCCACCGACGTGCAGTCGCAGGCGTGGCGATCCATCGCACGCCAGGAGCACGTGCTGATCACCGCGCCGACCGGCACCGGCAAGACGCTGGCTGCCTTCCTCTGGGTGCTGAACCGGCTCATCGTCGGTGAGCTGCCCACCGGCTGCACGAGCGTCCTCTACGTTTCGCCCCTCAAGGCTCTGAACAACGACATCCAGAGGAACCTCGTCCGACCCCTGCGGGAGCTCCGCGAGCGCTTCGAGGAGAGCGACGAGGCGTTCCCCGATATCCGCGTGCTCACCCGCAGCGGCGACACGCCTCAGTCAGACCGCCGCCGGATGCAGCGCGATCCGCCCGAGATCCTCATCACGACTCCTGAGAGCCTGAACCTGCTGCTCGCCTCGGCAGGTGGGCGATCCATCCTGCCCAACGTCTCGACGGTCATTCTGGACGAGATCCACGGGGTCGTCGGCTCCAAACGGGGAACCCACCTCATCACCGCAGTCGAGCGGCTCGCTCGTCTGGCTGGGGAGTTCCAGCGCATCGCCCTGTCCGCGACCGTCAAGCCATTGGAGACCGTGGCGGAGTTCGTCGGCGGCTACACGCTGACGGGGTATGGCGAATCGGCGACGTACACGCCTCGGCCGGTGAAGCTCGTGCGGTCGGCAGTTCAGAAGGCTTACGCGCTTTCGGTGCGCTATCCCGTCGACGATGCCGACGACCATCCAGCCGGCGGCGTCTGGGGACCCATCGCCGAGGAATGCCGCGTGATCGTTGCCAGGAACCGCTCGACGCTCTTCTTCACCAATAGTCGGCGACTGTGCGAGCGGCTCACGATGTTCATCAACGGCGAGGCAGATGAACCCATCGCCTACGCCCACCATGGCTCGCTCTCCCGCGAGATCCGAGTGGAGGTCGAGCGGCGACTCAGAGAAGGCGAGCTTCGGGGCATCGTCGCGACGAGCTCACTGGAGCTGGGCATTGATATCGGCGCGCTCGACGAGGTGGTTCTCGTCGGCTGTCCGCCGTCCGTGTCGTCGACCGTGCAACGAGTGGGCCGGGCGGGCCATCAGGTCGGCGAGGTTAGCCGAGCGTCGCTCTTCCCCACCAATCCTCGCGACTTCATCGAGAGCGCCGTTGTAGCCCGAACATCTCTCGACCGCGACATCGAGGAGACACAGCCGGTTCGTTGCCCTCTGGATGTGCTCGCGCAAGTGCTCGTGGCGATGGTGGGGCTCGAAACATGGGACTGCGACGACCTGTTCGACGCCATCCGCACGAGCTACCCCTTTCGGTCCCTGACGCGCCGCCAGTTCAATGGCGTGCTGAACATGCTGGACGGGCGCTACGAGGACACGCGCATTCGAGAGCTCAAGCCGCGCCTTTCCATCGACCGGATCGACAACACGGTCTCCGCGAGGTCCGGTGCGATGCAGTCGCTCTACCTGGATGGCGGAACCATACCCGACCGGGGCGAGTTCCACCTCCGCCACCACGAGACGAGCGCGCGCATCGGAACGCTCGACGAGGAGTTCGTGTGGGAATCCGCCGTCGGCCAGACGTTCACGCTGGGCACCCAGAGCTGGCGGGTCGAGAGGATCACGCACAACGATGTGTTCGTGTCGCCCGGCTCTCCCCGCGCGAACGCCCCGTTCTGGCGCGCCGAGGGCGACGACCGCGACTTCCACTTCTCCCAGCGCATCGGCGAGTTCATGGAGCATGCCACCGGGAACCTCGAGTCCTCGAACTT
>VGLH01000210.1 GCA_016866785.1 Candidatus Poribacteria bacterium | reverse complement strand
GACGCCGGACGCGGCGAAGCCGGTTCGCTTCGCGAACTTCTCCGTCGAGATGGAGACCGGCACGGGCAAGACGTACGTCTATCTGCGGACGGCGCTTGAGCTGTTCCGACGTTACGGGTTCCGCAAGTATATCGTTGTTGTGCCATCCGTCGCCGTGCGCGAGGGCGTCCTCAAGACGTTCGAGGTCACGAAAGCCCATTTCGCGGAAGTAGCGGACAACACGCCCTACCGGTTCTACGCCTACGACTCGGCGAACCTGACGCAGGTGCGGCAGTTCGCGCTCTCGAACGGCGTCGAGTTCATGGTGATGACGATTGACTCGTTCAACAAGGCGACGAACGTCATCCGCCAGTCCACCGACCGGCTGCAGGGCGAGACGCCGATTCATCTCGTTCAGGCGGCGCGCCCGATCCTGATACTTGACGAGCCGCAAAACATGGAGAGCGAGCTGCGGGTTCGGGCGTTGGCGAATCTCGACCCGCTGTTCGCGCTCCGGTACAGCGCGACGCATCGGAACCCGTACAACGTCGTCTACCGTCTGACGCCGTTCGAGGCGTACCGGCAAGGGCTCGTGAAGCGGATCGAAGTCGCCGGTATCGAACAGATGGACGACGCGAATCTCCCGTTTCTCCGGCTGGACGAAGTGCGGACGGCGAAGCGAACGCTCACCGCGCGGATCGCCGTCCACAAACTGATGAAGGACGGAACGGTCAAGGAACAGGTGATTACCGTCAAGCCGGGCGAGAACCTCCAGGCGCAGACGAACCGCCCGGAATACGCCGCGTTTGTCGTGGACGAGATCAACTACAGTTTCGAGTTCGTCTCTTTCACGAGCGGGATCGAACTACAAAAAGGCGCGACGCTTGGAGCGGACAAGGAAGCCATCTTCGAGGCGCAGATTCGGTATACCGTTGAGGAGCATTTCCGCAAGCAGGAGCGTCTGAAGCCGTTCGGCGTCAAAGCGCTGTCGCTGTTCTTCATCGACCGCGTGGACAACTACGCGCAAGAGGACGGGATCATCCGGCGTCTGTTCGACCGATGCTTCGACGAGCATAAGGCGAACCACCCCGACTGGCGGGATGTGGACGCGGCGAGCGTTCAGGCGGCGTACTTCGCCCAACGCAGGACGAAGACGGGCGATATCGTCCTGGAAGACAGCAAAACCGGCGAAGCGGAACGCGATCGGGAGACCTACGACCTTATCATGCGGGACAAGGAACGCTTGCTTTCCTTCGAGGAACCGACGGCGTTCATCTTTTCGCATTCCGCGCTCCGTGAAGGCTGGGACAATCCGAACATCTTCCAGATTTGCACGCTCAACCAGACGACTTCGGAGATGAAGAAGCGGCAGGAGATCGGTCGCGGCGTCCGTCTGGCGGTGAATCAGAGCGGGGAACGGATCCGTGATGAGAAGGTGAACATCCTCACCGTCGCGGCAAACGAGAGTTACGAGCGATACGTCGAACGCCTTCAATCGGAGATCGTCGAGGAATACGGCGACGGCGAGACGCCGCCCAGACCGGCAAACGCTCGGCAACGGGGCGTCGCGCGGCTCCGGAAGGAATTCACGCTCAAGCCGGAGTTTCGAGAGCTCTGGGAACGCATCAAACACAAGACGCGATACGCGGTGACGACGGACACGGACCAGTTGATCCGCGACGTCGTCGAACGATTGGACAACGCGGAGATACGAAGCCCGCGAATCGTCGTCACACGGGCGCGCGTGGATGCTCGCAAGGATGAAGACGTCTTTACCGCGATGCAGACGAGCGGCGCGAAGACGGTCGCCGATTTGGCAGGGAAGTATCCTTTGCCGGATTTGATCGGCGTGATGGGTCATCTACTCGAACACACGTCGCCGCCAGTACGTCTCGCTCCGCGGACGCTGATCGAGGTCTTGAGGCGGACAAAGAGACGAACGGATGCGACGGACAACCCTCACGAGTTCGCAGCAGTGACGGTTCGGCTTATCAAGTTGGTGCTGGACGGCCAGCTTGTGAGCGGCATCCGCTACGAGAAGACCGGCGAGTGGTACGAGATGACGTGCCTTCAGGATGAGATCGAAACATGGGAAGACCATCTGACGCCAGCGGTACGGTCGGTGTACGACGGGGTTCTCTGTGATTCAGACGTGGAGACGCAGTTCGTTGCTGACCTTGAAGCGCGCGACGACGTGCTTCTCTACATCAAACTGCCGTCGTGGTTCACCGTGCCGACGCCGGTCGGAACGTACAACCCCGACTGGGCAATTGTCCTGGAAGAACGCGACGAGCACGGCGAAGCAACAGACAAACGCCTTTACCTCGTCCGCGAGACCAAGGACACGACGGTGTTGGACGATCTGAGCCCTGACGAAGCCCGGAAGATCCGCTGCGGCGAACGGCACTTCGTCGACGCCTTGGACGTGGACTACAAAGTCGTCACGAACGGGAAAGACCTGCGTCCGCGACGTTGACTCGCCATCAATGAAACGCGCCGCCACCGAACCGCTCCCGCGCCATCGCGGCGATGGTTCCCCCGATGCTGATCGACGACGTCGCCGCCGGTGACGGCGCGTTCAGGACGTGGATCATCCGCTCCGCTTCGACGATGCGGAAGTCGTCCACCAACCGCCCGTCCGGCGAGACCGCCTGCGCCCGCACGCCCGACCCGCCCGGCTGGATGTCCGACCCCTCGAGCTCCGGCAGGAGCCGCTGCAGCGCCCGCACGAACGCCGCCTTGCTCAGCGACCGGTAGAACTCGCCGATGCCCGACCTGCCGTAGCGCCCGACCATCCGCCAGAAGCCGCCGTAGGATGCCGCGCTCCACGCGTCCCGCAGGGAGAAGCTCGTCCGGCGGTATCCCTCGCGCCGGAGCGCTAAGACGGCGTTGGGCCCCGCCTCGACCCCGCCGTGGATCATCCGCGTGAAGTGCACGCCCAGGAACGGGAACCGGGGGTCCGGCACGGGGTAGATGAGGCTCTTGACGAGGTGATGCCGCTCCGGCACGAGCTCGTAATACTCGCCCCGGAACGGGATGATCCGCACGCCGGGATCGACGCCGCACATCCGCGCGATCCGGTCGCACTGGAGCCCGCCGCAGTTGATGAGGTTCCGGCTCGACACGGTTCCCGCCGTCGTCTCCAGCGTCAGAGCCGACGACTCACGGCGGACGCCCAGCAGTCGCGCGTCGGTGCGGATCTCGCCGCCGCGCTCGCGGACGAGCTCGCCCATCCGCATCGCGGCAGCGCGGAAGCCGATGATGCCCGTCTCCGGCACGTGGAGCGCGGCGATTCCCCGCGCGTGCGGCTCGAAGTCCGTTATCTCCTCGGCGCGGAGCCGTCGGAGCCCGACGAGACCGTTCGCGGTTCCCCTGCGTTCGAGCTCGTCGAGTATGGGGACCTCGTCGGGGCGCGTCGCCACGACGATCTTGCCGCACTGCTGGTAGGGAACGCCCTGCTCGTCGCAGAAGCGCACCATCGCCCGCCTGCCCGCGACGCAGTTACTCGCCTTGAGGGAGCCCGGCTTGTAGTAGAGCCCCGAATGGATGACGCCGCTGTTGTGGCTCGTCTGGTGCGCGGCGAGGCGGTCTTCCGCTTCGAGGACGACGACGCCCGCCCGCGAGTCGGCCGTCAACGCCATCGCGGTCGCCAGTCCGACGATCCCTCCGCCGATCACGGCGACGTCATAGGTTCCGTTCATCGCGGCTCCTGTCAGCAAGCGATCGCTCCGACGTCTGCGTGTTGTAGGGGCGGGTCTGAGACCCGTCCTACGGATTCGAGCGTTCCACTGGGTAGAAAACGGCATCCGCCGAAGCGCGTCGCCGATACTCGTGCTACACTGGCGATCCCCATTCTCGGTGCGAGACCATGTCTCGACAAGGGGAAACCATGTCGCGTGTGAACCTGACCGGAGAAGAAGCCCTCGCGCATGCCGCTCTGGCGGCTGGCGTGCGAGTCGTCGCTGGTTACCCGGGCTCTCCGAGCTCCGGCGTCGTCGAGACCCTGGCG
>VGLH01000209.1 GCA_016866785.1 Candidatus Poribacteria bacterium | reverse complement strand
GCGAACGGGACAGCGGTCATCACCGTCACTGCGAACGACAGTCAGAGCGCCAACAACACAGCGACGCGGACGTTCACGGTGACGGTCACGGCAGTGAACGACGCGCCGGTTCTCGACGCGATCAGCGATCCGTCGGCGATCCTGGAGGACGCGGCGGAGCAGACGATCACCGTCACAGGCGTCGGACCCGGCGGCGGCTCCGACGAGTCGGGTCAGTCGGTCACCGTCACGGCGACGAGCGGGAATACGGCGCTCATCGCGAGCGTCGCGGTCAGCGGGACGGGCGCGAGCCGTTCGCTGAAGTACACGCCTGTCAAGGACGCGTACGGGACGGCGGTCATCACCGTCACGGCGAACGACAGTCAGAGCGCCAACAACACGGCGACGCGGACGTTCACGGTGACGGTCACGTCGGTGAACGATCCGCCGGTCGCCAAATCCGCCGAATACACGACGCGCGAGGACACGGCGTTCATGATCGTCTTCGAGGCGACGGACGCCGACGGCGACACGCTGACCTACACCATCGTCGATGCGCCCAAGCGCGGGATGCTGAGCCGCACCGCGCCCAACATGATCTATACGCCCAACCGCCAGCCAAAGATCGCGTTCAGCGGCACGGACACCTTCACCTTCAAGGTGAACGATGGACGCGAGGACAGCGCGCCCGGAACGGTGACGATCAACATCACGGCGGTCAACAGCGCGCCGGTCATCCGCGCTATCGCGGAGGACAAGGTCGAGCACGGCGGCAGCGTGGTCATCACGATCCCCGTGACCGATGCCGACAACGACGCGACGACGCTCGACATCGATGACCCGTTGACGATCAGCCTGGTCACTCACCCGACGGGCGGCGGTGTGGACTTCAACCACGACAAAAAGACGCTCACCTACAAGGCGAACGTGGGGTTCACCGGCACGGAGCGGTTCTCCATCCACGCCAGCGACGGACAGGACCTCTCGAACACGGCGGAGGTCGTCATCGTCGTCGCGCCGCCGCCCAATCGCGCGCCGGTGGCGAAGGCGATCGGGCCCTTCGAGGCGGTCGCCGGGGCTCCGATGGTTCTCGATCTCGCGGGAACCGACGCGGACAGCGACCCGCTGACGGCGAGCATCACGACATCGCCAGCGTCGGGAACCGCGTCCGTCGAAGGTCTGAAGGCGACGTTCACGGCTCCGTCGGACTTCGCGGGTTCCGTCACGTTCGCCTACGCGGTCAACGACGGGAAGGCGTCGTCGGAGCCTGTGTCGGTGACCGTCGCGGTGCGCGCGGCTCCGAAGGCGGAGGGTCAGTCCGTCGTCGTGACGGCGGGCGAGGCGAAGGAGATTCGTCTCGTCGGATCCATCGGGAGGGCGGGCGATCCAGTCATGGTTCTCCGTTCGGAGCCGACGCACGGCAGCGTGAAACTTATGGGTTCCACGGCGACCTACACGCCCGCCGAGGGCTACGCGGGTCCCGACGAATTCGGGTTCGCCGTGCTGGATGGAACCGTCTCGAGCGCGACGGCGGTCGTCAAGGTCGCGGTGAACCGCCGCCCGACTGCCACCGCGCAGCGGGTCGAGACGCCTCAGGACAAGAAGGCGACGATCTCACTGACGGTCTCGGACGACGGCGCGTTGACTGCCCTCAAGGTGACGGTGAAGACTCAGCCGGCGAACGGCTCGGTCGCGGTGGAGGGCTTGTCGGCGGACTATGCGCCGAAGGCAGGATTCTTCGGGGAGGACTCGTTCGTCTACGTGGCGACGGACGAGCACGGGGCGTCGAGCGCGGAGACGACGGTTCAGATCGTCGTCACGCGGGTCAACGCGCAGCCGGTGTTCGTGGCGATGCCGCGTCAGGAGTTCCTGGAGGGCAGCGACCTCGTCGCGCGTCTGTCTGCGACGGATGCGGACGCCGACGCCGTGCGGTTCGCGCTCGTGCGCGTGGAGGAGTTGACTCCGCGAGGCGCCGGCGACGGCGACTTGGCGCTGACCGTCGATGCAAACGGTACGCTGCGGGCGCGGCTGGTCGGGATGTCGCGCGCGGAGCGTGACTTCGTCGTGATCGTGTCGATCGCGGACGGCGTGACGGACCCCGTGACAGCGACGGTCGCCCTGCGGGTGAACGCGCTCCCGCCGAGCACGGCTCCCGCGTCGCTGACGGCGCGGGCGTTGGAGCGCGGCGTGCGTCTGACCTGGTCGGCCGATCCAGCCGCCGCGCGGTACGACGTGTATCGCTCCAATCTGCCCATCAAGACGCTTTCGGGGATCGCGCCACTCCTGTCGAACGTCGCGGGCACGACGGCGGACGATCCGGACGCGCCCGTCGGCGCGACGATCTACTACGCGGTGGTGACAGTCAACGCGATCGGTCTGCGCGATCCGCGCGTGTTCTCGCCGGTGGCGACCATCGCGCTGGCGGGTCCGTCGGGCGCGACGGTGAGCGTCGGCGATCGGATCACCGTGAAGGTTCCGCCGGAGGGGATCACGATCGCCCGGGCGGTCGGCTTGAACGCCGCCGAGGAGCTTCTGCTGGCTCCGGAGCGGTCTCAGAAGATCGGCGGCGTCGTGAGGGACTTCGGCGTGACGATCAACGCCGACACGTCCGATGGCAACACGGTCGGTGAGTTCGCGAAGCCGGTCGCCGTGTCGATCCGCCTGTTCGAGGACACGAAGCTGTCATCGCCGACGATCCGCGTCGGCAGAGCGACGGAACGCGGGTGGGAGGTCGTCGTCATCCGCACGGACACGGTCGCCAACACGCTGACATTCGACGCCAAGAAGCCGGGGCTGTATCAGGGCATCCAGCTTCCGGCGGTGCCGTGGAACGTCTCGACCGACGGCGTCATCGACATCCAAGACCTGGTCCGCGCTGCCTCGACGTTCGGCGAGTCGGAGGTGCTGACGCCGGAGGACATCAACGGCGACGGCGTCATCGACATCGCCGACCTGGTGATGGTCGCGACGCACTTCGGCGAGTCGGTCTCCTCAGCCCCGACCTGGGAACCAGCGAGCGTTCCTGTCCGAGCCCGGCTCCGTTTCGAGGCGTCGCATCTGGACGGCGACCGTGTCGAGGTGCGATTGGTCGATGACTCGGGCTCCGGCATCTCTGGTTACGCGGCGCGCGTCGCGTTCTCCGTGCACGGCGTGACGCTCGAACAAGCCGCCGTTGAGCAGCCAACCTTCGGTTTCTCGTCGGTGCGCTCCGGTGAGCGCTCAGTGGAGCTTCTCGCCGCGCGTCTCGGCGCCGAACCATCGGCAGACAGCCACACGCTTGCGCGGTTCCATCTGCGGCTGGCGTCCGGGTTGAACCCCGACGCCGTCGTACGGTCGATCCGTCTGAGCGACGTCCAGTTGGTCGATGGCAGCGGCCGTCGGGTCGGCTACGTGATGGCCGGCGAGGTGGTGGCGTCTCGACGCACGGCGCTCCTGCCGAACTTCCCGAACCCCTTCAACCCGGAGACGTGGATTCCCTTCGAGCTCAAGGAGGGCTCCGCCGTCACGGTGACCATCCACGACACGACGGGCGCACTGGTGCGTAAGCTCGACCTGGGCTACCGCGAGCCGGGGTACTACACGTCGCGGTCCGAAGCGGCGTACTGGGATGGTCGGAACGAGCTTGGGGAGCGGGTCGCGAGCGGGGTCTACTTCTACGAACTGCGAGCAGGTTCCTACCAGCAGACGCGGCGGATGGTCATCGACAAGTAGCCCAGCTCACACGTAATAGGGGCGACTCGTCGAGTCGCCCCTACCGTTCCATTCCCAGACGATTCGCCCAGGTCGGCGTGCCTCGTTGCCCGCAACACAGCCACGTTGGCGTCGGTCGTAGTTCAACGACTGCGACGCACGCGACGGCCGCACCACGCGTCGCTGCCCGATCATGACGCGCCCGGCTGTGCTCACATGGCGGCTGTGGCGAGCTCGCTGCGCGGCGTTGCAGCGTCGGTGAAGACGCTCTCCTTGCCGGAGCTGGCAGAGAAAGGCGATGTGTCGACACTTCGGCCCCTCGCGGATTCGGTGAGAGGCGCGCCCTCCC
>VGLH01000208.1 GCA_016866785.1 Candidatus Poribacteria bacterium | reverse complement strand
CGCACCTGCCGTTCCGAGGCGTCAAGGGAACGACGGGAACCCAAGCCAGCTTCGTCGAGCTGTTCGAAGGCGATCACGACCGCATCCGTCGGCTCGACCGTCTCGTGGCAGAGAAGATGGGCTTCGGCGCGGTCTTTGCCGTTACGGGTCAGACCTACTCGCGCAAGGTGGATTCCCAGGTCGCCAACGTCCTCGCCGGCATCGCGCAGTCGGCGCACAAGTTCAGCAACGACATCCGCCTACTCCAGAACATGAAAGAGATCGAGGAGCCCATCGAGGACGCTCAGGTCGGTTCGTCCGCGATGCCCTACAAGCAGAACCCGATGCGCTCCGAGCGGATCGCCTCGCTGTCGCGCTACACCATCACTGCGGCGCAGAGCCCGTACTTCACGGCGGCGACGCAGTGGTTCGAGCGGACGCTCGACGACTCCGCAAACAAGCGGATCACCGTTCCTGAGATGTTCCTGGCGACCGACGGAATCCTGACGCTCATGCTGAACGTGGCTCGCGGGCTTGTCGTCCACGAACGCGTCATCGAACGCCATCTGGTCGCCGAGCTCCCCTTCATGGCGACCGAGAACATCCTGATGGAAGCCGTCAAGAACGGCGGAGATCGTCAGGAGCTCCACGAGCGCATACGGCGGCACTCCCGAGCGGCTGGAGCCCGCGTCAAAGACGGCGACGGCGTCAACGACTTGTTGGGGCGAATCGCGGGAGACGAGGCGTTCCGACTGAACGCGGCAGACCTCGAACGGGCTTTGGATCCGTCTCGGTATGTCGGGCGCGCGCCTTCCCAGGTCGATGACTTCCTGGCAGGCGAGGTGGATCCCATCATCGACGCCCACCGAGACCTGCTGGGAGCCGACGCCGAACTCCGCGTCTGAGGGGAACCGCGCCATGCTGCCGCGCATCGCCGTTGTCCAGAACAGCATCGAGGGGCTTGGGACCTTCGAGCCCGTACTGTCGGCGGCTGCCCGGCTCGTCGTGTCGCGCGCCGATCTCGGCTCGCCGCTTCCGTCCATCGACGAGTTCGACGGCTTGATCGTCCTCGGCGGACCAGCCAGCGTCTACGACGACACACAGCCCATCCGCGACCAGATCGGTCTGATCCGCCGCGTCCTTGCCGCCGGAAAGCCGTATCTGGGCGTCTGCCTCGGCGCGCAACTCCTCGCACAGGCGGCGCGAGCGCGCGTCTACCCTGGCGAGGCGGAACACGGCGTCTGCTCCGTGAAGGCAACCGACGCGTGCGTCTCCGATCCCTTGCTCAATTCCGTCTCGCCGGGGTCCGACCTGCTCGTGTTCCAGTGGCATGGCGACACGTTCGACCTGCCAACCGGAGCGACGCTCCTGGCCACCGGCGACGCCTGTGTCCATCAGGCTTTCCGCATCGGACGCGCGTGGGGTGTGCAGTTCCACGTCGAGGCAGACGTTGCCGCTCTGCGGCACTGGCTGGAAGGGCCCGAACGCTCCGGTTACGACATCGACTGCGCTCGCCATCGCCTCGATCCAGCCGAGCTCTACTCACGGCTGGCAGCGGTCGAGGACGATCTGCGACCGGTGACGGAGTCGATGGCGCGAGGCTTCCTCGCCGAAGTGAGCCGCTAGGTGGGCGCGTGGCTCCAGTGGGGAACCGGCCTGGTTGTCAGCGGCGCGTTCGGAACGGCAGCGTATCGACTCGGAACCATCGACCGACGCGGCCTGGTCGCCGGAATCGCCGTCGGTTGGGCAATCTACGGAGGATTGGGGCCCTCAGCGTTCGGTCTTCTGGCGATGTTCTTCGTGTTGGGCTCAAGCGCCACCCGGATCGGGAAGGCGCAGAAGGACTCTCTCGGCGTCGCCCAGTCCTCGAAGGGCGCGCGGACGGTGCGGCATGTGCTGCCCAACGGCGGAGTCGCAGCGCTCTGCGCCCTCGTCGCGGCGCTCTCTCCCGAAGCGGGCCCGGTCTGGGCGGCGGCGTTCTGCGGCTCCCTTGCAGCGGCGACGGCTGACACGCTGTCGAGCGAGATTGGCCAGGCGTTCGGCGGCGAGCCCCGGCGGCTCCCCACGTTTCGGCACGCGAAGGTCGGCGAGGACGGCGGCGTGACGCTCGTCGGGACAGCAGCAGGGGCAGTCGGGGCACTCGTTATAGCGGCAGTTGCCGCGCTGGTGGGACTCACGCCGAGCGTAGGAGCCGTGGCAGCCGCCGGCATCGCTGGGAATGTCGCTGATAGCCTGATCGGCGGAACCTTCGAGCGGCGCGGCTGGGTCAATAACGCCGTCGTGAACCTGATCTGCACGAGCGTTGGCGCTGCCGTTGCTGCCGTTCTCGGCGACGGAGCGTGAGACGAAGGGCGACGATGAACCGCCGCACGTTTCTCACGACCTCTTGCCTCGCGACCAGTTGCCTCATTCCCGCCGTGGCGCGGATCGCTCGCGGCGACGCGGAGACGACTACGATGGACAACCGATCACAGGCGATGGCGCGCATCGTGAGGTTCAAGGCCGCGGCGTCGGCGCATTGGACGCTCCGCGATGGGCAACTGACTGTCGAGTTCTGGTGGGTCGAGCTTGAGTCCGAGGTTCTGCTGCTCTGGCAGCCGACGGACCTCGGCGGACCCTACCCTGGCGGCTGGCTGTCGCTCGACGCGCTGCGTCTCACGCTGGCTTCCGAACCTGGCAAGACCGTCGAGTGGGATGTCGCCCCCAGTCATCCTGTTCGCGGCTTTCGCGTGACGGGCATCGATGCCTACCAGAAGGCGCGCGGCTTCCCGATGTCGGAGATTCCGTGGACGCTGAGACGACCCATCCACGCCGGCACGTACCGTGTGGCCGCCGGGTACGACACGACGGATCACGCGAGCGGCGAGTCGCTGCGCGGCTCATGTCCACTGGGAACCGTGTCCGTCTCGCGCGATCTGCTCAAGCCCAGCCGCAGACCGATGAACGAGCTCGCCATCTCCGAACCGGACCGAGTGAGGAACGCCCTCCCTGCCGTGCAGCCCGAGCCATCTCCCGCCATTGAGCTCTTCGCCGACTCGTTCGCAGGAGTCTGCGACCATCTGCGCGACTGGCGCTGTGACCCGTACAACACGGAGCACCGGCCGGGAATCGAGCTCGACCCAACCGCCTACGTCGAGAACTCGCGCGGATTCGGGATGCTTCTGCCGGGGCTGTCCTACGCATACCTGGCTACGGGCATCGACACCTACGGGGCGGCGGCGACCTATTGCTGCCGGAAGGTCGTCGACAACCTGTGGAGCACGCGGTGGGGCGGGCTCACGGGAGACACCTGGCTGTTCCACGAGGAATGCGTGCTCCTGCATGATTCGATGAACGTCCAGGGCGTCCTCGACTACGCACACGTAGCTGACAACCGCGACCTGGCTGCTCCCTGCTACGAGCTCCTGCGCCATTGGCCGCTCGACGGCGATCCGCGACTGCCCAAGAACGAGATCAACTCGTCCGGCGAGGAGGTCCACCCGTCGTTCGTTTACAACCAGGTCTTGGGCGGCGTGAAGGCGCTCTACACAGTCGGCAGCCTGTTCGCCGACGACGAGATGATGGGCGTCGCCTGGGACGCGTTCCACCGTAGTCTGCTTCCGGCGTTCACGGCAGACGGCTACTGGAACTACAACCGTGGCGGCGGTTTGTCCAAGCACTACGACCTGCTGCTGAAGAACTACGTCGGGCAACTTCTCTGGTATCCGGCATGGCGGAGCGATCCAGCGTTTCTGGACTGCGCGCGTCGCGGCGCGGACTTCTGCCTCGCCGAGGTCGCCGAAGAGGTCGGCGACGAGCTCATCTGGACGGGCGAGTACACCCACGAGAATACGCTGATGCTCGCCCTCGGTAAGGCGGCGATGGCGACGGAGCTGCTCGCCCCGCTCGCTGTGTTCGTCGACGCTGACCAGTACGGCACGCCGTTGCGCAAGACGATCCGAACCATCCGTAACCGACGCGACGATCCCACGATCCGAGGGTTCTGGAGCAGCGCCTGGGCGCAGTTCAGCATCGTCGCCCCTCTAGCTCGGATCGCCCGCCTGGGAGCCGCAGACTACTTCGCCTAGAGCGTGTTATGCACTTTGTGGAACCCGCGCGACAAACCGTTTGAGCCTCAGGATGGCGAACGCGAGGAAATGAAGACT
>VGLH01000207.1 GCA_016866785.1 Candidatus Poribacteria bacterium | reverse complement strand
GCAAGCTCTCCCAAGTTCTACGAGTCAGATCGAGACTGACGCTCTGGTAGGCGACCATTGCGACCAGCAGCGAAGGTTCTCTCAGCTCTCCAGAGCACCGTCGTTGAGGCGTCACCCATTGCCGTTGCTCCCGCGCAAGCGGGAGCCCAGAGTACTGGATTCCCGCTCCTGGCCCCGTGAAAACGGGGCTACGCGGGAATGACGAATGGCATCCCATCGGTGAACAGAGGCAGTTGCTCCTCCTCGTGAGCCAGCCAGGCGGCATACGCCAGCACTGCCCGGACGTCGTCCGATGACAACTGGGGATACTCGCGCAGTATCGACTCCTCAGACTCGCCAGCGCTCAGGTAGTCCAAGACCACGGAAGCCATGATGCGCGTGCCGCGGATGCACGGCTTCCCGTGGCAGACGTTCGGATGGATCGCTATTCTGTCCCGCCAACCTACGTTATCCATACCGTCTCTCGCCTCAGAACTCGCCTGGCTGTCGAAGCTGCGCCGCAGTCTAGTGTACGCCCATCCCCGCCTCTCAGCAACCGACGGTAGACCGACACCATCGCATTCAGCCGTCCACCGCGCAGTCGTCTAGGACGTTCTCGAACCCGGCGAGCGTCATGAGCTCGCGCAGCTCCGGGCGGACGCCGAGAAGCTCCAGGCGCGTGCCGTTGTGCGACTTCGCGTAGCGGTAGATGGCGTAAAGCGCCTCCAACCCAAACGAGTCGGCGTGGGACACCTGACCGACATCCAGCCGCACGCGCGGAACGCCATCGTACTCCGCGAGCCGTTCCGTCAGTTGGGTCCGAAGCCGTTCGGCGTCACCATGCGCCATTTCCCCCGCCACTCGGACGAAGATGCCTCCCTGGGTCCGGCGAATCGTCAGCCTCATGCCGACGCTCCTCGCAGTCTTCGATCACGCCAAGATCGCCAGGCGCGACCAGTCGAGCACGACGCTCTGATAGCGTTCCTTCTCGTTCAGCAAGCCGACGTATGCCGACTCCGCGTCGTTGGGCGGCAGGACGTGGCTCCGCATCGGCGCCGGGTTCACGGCTCCACGCGCGATGAGGCTCATCGCGTGCTGCAGGTTCCCCAGGACGCTCCCACGCGCGAAGTTCGCCGGGAACACGGGAATCTCCCACTCCCAACCGCTGCGCACGTGCAGGTACTTCGTGAACACCGGCTGCAGCAGGTCCGACATCGTGTAGTCGCCATGCTTCTTCCATGCGACGCCGACGAGGACGATCTCCGCCCCGATGGCAGCGAGCTGCGTCGCGGCGTAGACCGCGCGTTCGCTCCCGCTCGTGTCGATGATGAGCTTGCAGGGCGTCGCGCCGAGCTTCGACCGCCACGCCTCGACGATATCGCCCTCTGGCGAGATCGTATGGCGGAGACCGCACGCCTCGACCCGCGACCGCCGCGTCGCGACCGGATCGACGCCCGCGACCTCGTAACCGGACGCCTGATAGACCTGCGACGCCATCGATCCCACGATGCCGAGCCCGAAGACCGCGACACCATCGCCAGGCCGCGCGACGGTCGTCCGCAGCGTCGTCATGCTGACCGCGCAGAACCGGACGTAGACGGCGTCCGCCGGATCGACCCCATCAGGTACGCGAACGACGGGCGCGCGCGCGGGGTTCACGCGATGATGCGACGCGTGCCCGACCGATGAGAAGACGACATCGCCGACGCGCCACTCCTTCACGTTCGACCCGACCGCCGCGATGCGTCCCACGGCGGCATAGCCCGGATGCACCGGGTAGGGTTCCCCCTTCCAGTGCCCGATGTCCTGGTCGTTCGTGAACGAGGCGAGCTCGGTTCCCGAGCTGATCGCCGAGACGAGCGTCTCCAGGATGATCTCGTCGTCGCCGGGGCGGTCGTCGAACTCGAACGGTTCCACCGTGGCGCGCATGCGCTGGGGGAACACGATCCGGTGCGCAATCGGCATGGCGAGGGTTCCTTCGTGGTCTCTAGTGGTTTGCCATGGTGGTTATCACGACAACCTCGATGGGCTTTCGCGCAGGTCTTTCGCAATCGTCATTCCCGCGTAGCCCCGTTTTCACGGGGCCAGGAGCGGGAATCCAGAGACTCTAGGCTCCCGCTTTCGCGGGAGCGACACGTTGGTGGTCGCTCTTTCACGCATCAGGTAACACGGATCATCACCCTGACATACCACTAGGGACGTTCTGTCGGAAGAAGTCGATAAACGGGCAAGGGTCGCGGACGACGACGACGGCGAGATCGTCCCAGGCGAGGGCTTCGCGGAAGGTCGCCAGCGTCGCGTCGCGGTCGCGCGGGTTCACCGTGCGGACGAAGTCGATCTGGCATGCGCGGGCGAGGTCTTCGATGCCGATGATTCGCCGGGGTTCGCCCATCGCGTCGCGTCCGACGCCCGGATGGGGCTCGAAGCCGGACAGAGCCGTCGTGCCGTTGTCGAGGATCAGGACGAGGATGCGCACGCGGTTGTACGCCGCGTTGATGAGGTCGGTCACGCCGGAGTGGAAGAACGCCGAGTCGCCCGGAAACGCGATGACCCGCCGCGCCGGATCGACGCGCGCGATGCCCGACGCGATCCCGATGCACGAGCTGAGCGACAGCTTCACGTCGAGCATCTCGAACGGCGGAACCCGCAGGCGGACGCCGCAGCCAGGATCGGCGAGAAAGACGGCGTTTTCGTCCCGCTCGGAAAGGGCGTCGCGGAGCGCGTCGAAAGTCGGGGTGTAGGGGCAGCCTTGGCAGAGCCCTTCGTCGGCGGTCAGGTAGGTAGGGGGCTTGCCGCGCTTCTGCCGCGCCCGGAGCTCGGCGGCTTGGCTCTCGGCAGAGAGCCCCGTTGCGTCCATGCATCCCGGCGAGTAGCGGTTCAAGGCGGCGGCGACGTGGGCATCGAGGAGCTCCCCTTCGCGCGGCACGTGTCCCGTCTCCCTGCCGAGAATCTCGGTGTTGAGCCGCGCCCGGTTGGCGAGGGCGTGCAAGCCGCGCTCGACGAACGGCTCCCCCTCTTCGAGGACGAGAACGCGGCTCACGCATCGCAGGAACCGGGTCAGCGCACTCGTCGGCAGGGGATGGAGCGTTCCCAGGCGGAACCACCGGAACGGATCGGACGCGCCGCGCGCCTTGAGCAAGTCGCGCGCCTTCGTGTCGGCGAATCCGGCGGCGAGGACCCCCAGCGTTCCCTTGCCGCGCTCCGAGTTGAACACCGACCCTTCGAACGCCTGTTGAGCCGCTTCCAGCTTCCGGTGCAGACCCGCATGGAGCGCGACCGCGTTGTCGGTCGACGGCATCCATCGGCGCGAGGGACGGTCGGCGGCGATGTCTCGGAGCGCGACTGCCGGTCGGGCTCGCTGGGAACCCGACGTGACGGCGCCGCGGTATCCGGCGTAGCGGCGGGTCTCGCGGACGATGACGGGGAGCGACACGCGCTCGGAGAGCTCGAACGCGGCGGCGATCATCTCGTAGCCCTGCTGGGGCGTCGCCGGTTCCAGCATCGGGAGCTCGGCGAAGGCGGCGAGCGCGCGCGTGTCCTGCTCGTTCTGGGATGCCCACGCGCCGGGATCGTCGCCGAGGAGGATGACGAGTCCGGCCCCGACGCCCGTCAGGTTCGCCGCCATGATGGGGTCGAGGGCGACGTTCATGCCGACGCCCTTCACCGCCGCCATCGACCGCGCTCCGGCGATAGAGGCTCCCAGGGCGACCTCGAAGGCGACGCGTTCGTTGGTGGACCACTCGACGTGGATACCGGCGGTCTTGGCGTCGTGCGCCAGGGTCTCGACGACGCCGGAGCTCGGAGAGCCCGGGTAACCAGCGACGACTCGCACGCCAGCCGCCAGAGCGGCATGCGCGAGGGCTTCCTCTCCGGTCAGGTTCACACGCGACATGGTTTCCCCTTGTCGAGACATGGTCTCGCACCGAGAATGGGGATCGCCAGTGTAGCACGAGTATTGGCGACGCGCTTCGGCGGATGCCATTTTCTACCCAGTGGAACGCTCGAATCCGTAGGGGCGGGTCTCAGACCCGCCCCTACAACACGCAGACGTCGGAGCGATCGCTTGCTGATAGGAGCCGCGATGAACGGAACCTATGACGTCGCCGTGATCGGCGGAGGGATCGTCGGACTGGCGACCGCGATGGCGTTGACGGCCGACTCGCGGGCGGGCG
>VGLH01000206.1 GCA_016866785.1 Candidatus Poribacteria bacterium | reverse complement strand
ACGCCTTCGCGGCGATCCAAGCCCTCGCAGCGACCGGAGCGCTCGCCAGCCTGAGCGTCGACAAGATGCCCATCGCCATCGACACCAAGACGAGCCGAGCGCTCGCGCATCAGCCGGGCATCGCCGGCGGCGAGCTCTGGGTCCTCGCCGAGCAGCAGGATGGAGTGTGGAAGCTCCGCACCGTTTCGCAGGAACCGATCCAGGAGAGCCCTCGCGCGGTGTCGCCGCAGGCGAACCTGCCGATCGCGTGGGCAGACCTGCGCCGCTGAGCGCAGTCGAGAAGGAGTACCGACGATGTCACGCGCACGCTATGCACAGCGAGTCTTCGGCTGCGTCATCGTCCTGAGCATCGGCGTCGGCGTAGCCACGGCTCAGGTTCCAGCATCACCCCGCCGACCTCTCTCGCAGATTGAGCGGACGGTACTCGGGGAAGTCGAACAGAAACCGGCGGCACAGACTGCGGCGGAAAAGCCCGCCGCCAACGATGGGGCGCAGGTTCCGACGCTGCACAAGGGCATGTCCAAGCCCTTCTATCTCCGCAACGGGAACGTGCTCCAAGGGACGGTCCGCGACGTCTCCGGCGATGGCGTGGTCTCGCTGGAAACCGAAGACGGCACGCTCCGCATCCCGGCCAGCGATTTCCTCATGGAGACCGCGACGATCACCAAGGGCGACGGCTCGCGGTTCCGCGGCGAAGTCCTGTCGGAGGACATGGTCAGCTTCGTGCTGCTGTCCGACTACGGCGAGGTCGTCATCAACAAGAGCGATATTCGCGCCATGGATCGGTTCCTCGGCGGGCGGCAGATCGCCGAGCGCGAGCAGCGCCAGCGGTTCTTCCAGGGCGAAGAGACGCTGACGAACGTCTTCCTCGATCCGACGGCGTTCGGACTCCAGGAGCGTGCGTTCTACATCAGCGGGTTGTCCATCGGGTTCGGGTTCACGGACAACTTCATGCTGACGACGCGGATGTTCGACAGCTTCCAGGGCGACATCAACCTGAACCCGCACTTCACGGTGTTCAACCGACGACAGGGCGCGTCCGAGATCGGGCTGGGACTCGGCGGCAGACTATCGACCCGGCACGACATGCGCCGCGAGTACGACCGCTACCGACACTTCATCCGACGCGACGGCAAGACCCTCGATGACGCCGCACCAGGGACTCCGCTGCCCGATATCGAGGAACTCCTAGTCGATGATTCGAGCAAGGGGAACCTCGCAGCCTTCGAGGAACTCTACGCCGTCCTGAGTTGGCGCGACTCGCTCCGCAACGGGCGCGGCAAGTGGGGCGTCCACGTCGGCGCTAAGACGAACAGCCTCCTGTTCCAAGAACTCCCTCAGCTCAAGTCGGGCAGCACGTGGGAGCGCTTCGTCCCCTATCGGTTCTGGGCGGCGCTCGACTACGACATGACCAAGCGCGTGAAGTTCCTGGTCGAAGTCTTCGCCGATAACGGCTGGCGCTACGTCGAGTTCTCCGACGCCGCCGAGGACTACTTCGACGAGGAGACGCCGGGCGTCATCTCGTTCGCCAACGGCACGTACCGACCGGTGGATATCGACCTCGGCTTCCTCATCGCCCCGACGGACACGTTCCGCATCGGAGCGCACTTCCAGAACCCGTACATCACGTTCTACTGGAAGATCGTCCAGTTCTAGTCGGCTCAAGAGACGATGAGAGGCGAGCGGAACCTTGTGGTCAGTGACAGTGAAGTGTCGGGTTATCCAACCCCCACCCTAACCCTCCCCCATGCAAGGGGGAGGGACATAGCCTCCTCCCCCGCGAAGCGCGGGGGAGGACTGAGGTGGGGGGAAATACGGCATCTCCAAAGTAATAGACTACTAGGAGCCACTGACATGCCGAAGTCGATGCCCGGGAAGCTCTCGCTGGCGTTCTTCGCTGGTATCTGGATCGCCTTCGGCGTGCAAGTGGCGTTCTCGCTGGCTGGGGAGACGGGCGGCAACGGCCTGTTCGATAGCCCGAAGCTGGCGATCCCCGCGATCATCGCGCTGCTGGAGGCGGCCGGGGCGCTCGTGTCGGGCATCATCGCGATCGTCCGGTTTCGGGAACGGGCGGCGCTCACCTACATCGTTACGGGGGCAGGGGCGGCGATCCTGCTGATCGCACTGGCAGAGGTCGCCGTGCCGCACTGAGCGCTGGCTTCGGGCTTGGAAAGGAGCCCCGACCATGACTCGCGCATCCTTCATTCTCTCCATGATCGCGGCGCTCCTGTTCGCGCCGTGCGTTAGTGGCGCGCCGAGAGCGACCTACGACGAGGCGATGCTGCAAGCCCGCCGCATCCGCGTCATGAAGCTCTCGCGCGACTGGAAAGACAAGACGCTCTCCCTGGAGCTCCGCGACGGGAGCCGGGAACGCGGGAAGCTCCAGAGCGTCTTCGACGGCAAGTTCGTCCTCGTCGGAGCCGCCGACAGGCGGAAGGAGGTCCCGGTCGATGACGTGGTCTCCGTGGTGATCCACCCCGGCGTGTCGGATCGCCTGCTGGGCGCGCTCGCGGGCGTGATGACGGGCGGGCTCACCTACGGCGTCATGAACTTGGGAGCCGACGCGAGGCCGTCCGTCTCGTTGGGCGGCGCGATCGCGGGTTTCCTCGCCGGCGCGGTGGCGGGTGTGCGGTTCGCCAGCCGCGAGACGGTCATCCCGCTGGATGCCGTCGACGCGACATCCGGGGCGGCAGCTCCATGACGGTAGGGCTTGGATGGGAAGGGCGCGGCGATGACTCGTCAGGCTCACGGAATCGTTTGGATGGTGGTTCTAGCGCTCGGCGTCGCGTTCGCGCCAGACGGGCGAACCGGCGTCTTCCGCGACGACTTCGAGGACGGCGACCTCAAAGGCTGGAAGCAGCTCTTCCCGGAGGGCGGCCTGCTGTGGAAGGTCGTCGATGGGGAGCTCACCGTGACTCACCGGTCGAACTTCAGCACCGTGCTGGGGATGGGCGATCCGACGTGGACGGACTACACGTTCGAATGCGACGCGACGCTCGTCGAGGACTTCGGGCCCGGGGACGTCGATCTCTTCGTCCGCGAGAAGTGGTCCGAAGGGATGCTCTTTGGCGTCGGCGACTTCTTCGGCGGACTGAACATCCCCTTCATCCAGATCGGCGACTTCATGGGCGCGTGGGGCGAGAACGTCCAGGGCGTGTTCGACGCCGACTTCGACCTCAAGCTGAATCGCCGCCACCACCTCAAGGTCGAGGCGGACGGTCGGAAGTTCACCTACTGGATCAACGGGAAGGTCGCGCTGCGCCGAGAGGACGCGCGCCTCAAAGAGGGTCATATCGCGCTCGGGGCGGCGAACTACTCGATCCGCTTCGATAACGTACAGATCGAGGGGCGAGACATCCCGGACTTCACGCCGCCGACGTGGAAGGGCGCCCGCGCCGTTCAGCCGGGAGGCAAGGCGACGGGCACTTGGGGAGCCGTGAAGAACCCGTGAGCCGCGCGGCGGTCATTCCGGCGGATGCGGCGGAGTCAGCACCCGGCGAGGCGCTGTGATGGTAGCAAACGGTCATCGTATGTGTCTATGTTAGGTGCGATGCGGTGGAGTCAGCATCCCGCGCGGCGCTGTGACTCCAAGGTCGGTTCGCTCGGATCGAGCAGGAGGTGCGGCGATGTCTGCTGGGATGCGCAGCGTCGGTTGGATCGCGATCCTGGTTCTCTGCACCGCGATCGCCGTGGACGGGAAGTCGGGCGTCCTCCGCGACGACTTCGAAGACGGCGACCTCGTAGGCTGGAAGGCGGTGTATCCGGCTGACTATCCTCTCTGGAAGGTCGTCAACGGCGAGCTCACCATCGCCCAACGCGACATGAGCAGTGTCGTTCTGGCGATGGGCGATCCGACGTGGACGGACTACACGTTCGAATGCGACGCGACGCTCGTCGAGGACTTCGGGCAGGGAGATGTGGACCTGTTTGTCCGCGTGAACTGGCCCGAGTTCATGCTGTTCGGAGCCGGCGACTTCCTCGGCGGAAAGAACATCCCCTTCATCCAGATCGGTGATTTCAACGTTGGGTGGCATGACGACATCAAGGGAGCGTTCAGAGTCTATCTCAATCGACGAATGCAGTTATCCGATAGTCTCCTGTGAGTTCGTCGATTCAGGAGTCTATCGCGTGCAAACGACCGACGATGCCAAGCCGGAACCTAAGCCGGAACCCAAGCCGGAACCGACGATCTGGGCGGTTCCCGACGACGTGTGGGAGATCATCGAGGGGATTCTGAGCCGCGAGTATCCTCGACATCGGCAAGACCGCAAGCGTGTACCGCTTCGCCCGGTGTTGGACGGGGTTGTCTACAAGCTGCGCACCGGCTGTCAGTGGAATCGAATCCCCAA
>VGLH01000205.1 GCA_016866785.1 Candidatus Poribacteria bacterium | reverse complement strand
CTGGATAGAAGACCGCGGAGAAGGGCTGGATCAGGAACGGGACGCCCCACACGAGCGCCTCGGCAGCCTGTCCGAACCGCAGAATCAACGCCATCGTGCACATCCCGACCGCCCACCCGAAAAGGACCAGGCTGACGAGGAAGGGCACGAGCGCGAGCCCCACGTCGAAAAGCTGGAACGAATAGAGGACGTAGGCGAGACCGCCGAGCACCACCCCGGTGATCCCAGCCTTGATGACGCCCATCAGGCACGTCGCCAGCACCATCTCCGCGATGCTGATCGGAGCGACGAAGACGTTCAGGATGTTCTTGACCCAGATCTCTTCGGTCAGAGACAGCGTGATCGCCTGCTGCGACCGGTAGAGCACGTCCCAGAAGATCATCCCGCCGAGAAGGTACAAAACCGCCTCCGGCACGACCATCCGGCGCATGTAAGCCGTCAGGAAGCCCCACACCAGCAAGTCCATCACGGGCCAGAAGAACACTTCGCCCGCCCGCGCCAGGCTCCGCCGGTACAGATACAAGTACCGCAGAATCATGGCGCTGACGCGAGTCCACACCTCTCTACTCCCTTGGAACCGACAGGTCGCGGAGCTCGCCGTCCCTGGCAATCGAGATGAAAACCTGCTCGAGCGACTGAGTCCTCGCCTGACTCAGCACGTCCTTGGGTGTGCCTTGCGCGACGATGCGACCACGAGAGAGGAAGAGGACACGGTCGCACATCGCCTCGATCTCATGCATGTTGTGCGAGGTGTAGACCATCGTCAGGCGCCGTTCTTGCCGAAGCCGCGTCAGGATGCCGCGCACCTTCTCGGCGATGTCCGGGTCGAGGCTCGCCGTCGGTTCGTCGAGGAAAAGGACGTCCGGGTCGTTCAGGAACGCTTTGCACAGATTGAGCCGAGTCATCTGTCCCGATGACAAAGCCCCGGTCACTCGGTCGCGCACCTCGGCGATCTCGAACATGCCGAGGAGTTCGTCGATCCGGCGCTGCGCCCGACGGATGCCATACAGCCGGGCGAAGAACGTCAGGTTCTCGCGCGCTGTCAGGTTGCTGGGCAGCGAGATGTAAGCCGAGGAGAAGTTGACACGCTGGAGCACCTGCCGCCGGTGGTTCCGCACGTCCATGCCAAGGACCCGGATATCGCCGGAAGTCGGCGTGGTTAGACCCAGAATCATCTGGATGGTCGTCGTCTTGCCGGCGCCGTTCGGGCCCAGCAAGCCGACGTTCTCGGCTTCAGCGACGTCGAAGGACAGGTCGTCCACAGCGACCACATCGCCGAACCGCTTCGTGAGTCGCTGCACGACGATGGCAGGCTGTGGCATCTGCGGCGAGTGGCTTCCGGGCGAGAAATCTGCGATAATCTGGGCAACGGAACCAGCGATCACGCCGGCGATGGTACGCGATCAACGTTCGCAGATCAAGTCTGCGGCGGCATCCGTCGCCGACCTTTTCAGTGGAGGAACCGATGATGGCGAGAGGAAAGACAGCGCTCCTGATCGCGCTCGGGGCGATCATCGCAGTGCCCGTCTATGCGAAGACGTTGTTCCATGATGACTTCAGCGCCGCGCAGCTCGGGAAGGACTGGCTCACGGAGTACGCTCAGACGGCGGCGGGGGCAGGCAAGCCCAAGTGGGTCCTCAAGGGCGGGGTGCTGAGTCAGACGGAACCCGTGCCTGGCGACACGACCTACGCGGTCATTCAGGGCAAGGGGTGGCCCAACGAATACGGCGTCATGTGCCGCGTTCGGCTCGACGACTGGAAGGACCATGACCGGTCCCGAGCAGGAGTCGGCCTGTGGATCGATCCGAACGACAAGTACAACGGGTATACATGGCTGATCCATGAGCGCCTCGCCGCGACCAACATGGAGTTCCTCAACGACCAGAGGGCATGGTTCAACGGCGAAGCCACCTACCCCGTCGAGGTCGGCAAGTGGTACTGGATCAAGATGTACATCGACAGCAAGACCGTCTACGGCAAGATATGGGATGACGGGAAGGCTGAACCCAAGGAGTGGCTCGACTCGAAGCCCTTCGGCGGTTTCGGCGGGGTCCGGGCGCCGCTGCCCAACGCTGGACTGAACGGCGGAGCGGGTACGCCGGGCTCTGGTCACTCGACGGCGTCGTTCGACGATGTCTTCGTGTTCGACAAGGATGGGCCAGACCCGCTGGCGGTCGATCCGAAGGGACGACTCGCCGTCTCCTGGGGAGAACTCAAGCGGTAGCCGCGTTCGGCGGGACAGCGGCTGGAAGCCAACCGACCGCTGTCCACGCCACGGACCCACGCCAACCGTTAGAGCGCGATCTGCACGTCGAGCCGCCCATCTGACTCGCCGAAGCGTGCTTCCACGCCGAACGTCTCGCGAACCAAGCCCTCGTCCGCCATTGCCCGCGTCGGACCGACGGCGAGCAACTCGCCCTTGCGCAGGAACGCCAGTCTGTCGCAGAACCGGTACGCCAGCCGCAGATCGTGAAGCACAGTCGCAGCGGTCCAGGCGTTCAGTCGCACCATATCCTGGAACGTCTGTAAGATGTCGATCTGGTAGCGCACGTCAAGGTGCGCCGTGGGCTCATCGAGCAGCACGACATGGGCCCGCTGAGCCAGCACCTGGGCGATGAACATGCGCTGCCTCTCTCCGCCGCTCAGCGTGTGCGCCGCCCGGTCGGACAGGTCGTCCAGGCGCATGGCACGCAGCGCATCCAGGGTGATCGATTCGTCGTCGCGTTCCGGCCGGGCATAGATGGGTCGGTGGCAGAACCTGCCCATCGACACGATGTCCCGCACGCTGAGCTCGAGTGTGAAGTCGGTGTACTGAGGAATCACGCCGAGACGCCGCGCGAGCGCTGACCGACTGTAGGACTCGATCGGCCGTCCGTCGAGCGAGACGGCTCCCTCCGACGGGCGCAGCACACCGGAAACGACGCGCAGGAATGTCGTCTTGCCGGCGCCGTTCGCGCCGAGGATGCCGGTGATGGTTCCGTGGGGCAGGAACAAGGACACGTCGCGGAGGATCGTCGAACGGCGTACCGATGCCCAAATGCGCTCTGCGACGAGCGGCGCATCCGTGGGAGCGCTCGACAGCGGCATCTCAGAGATGAAGTGCTCCCTCCGGGTCAGCGTTCGGCGCGTGCGCGACAACCGGCTTGCGTTCCCGCGCACGCCTCCATGTCACGCGCCTCCGATCAACTTCTCGATCTCCGCAGCATCCGGGAACCTGCCCTGCTCGTGCTTCGAGAAGATGACCTTCCCGTCGACGGAGACATCGAACACCCCGCCTGACCCGGGCGTCAGCGTGTGTTCGGCGATCTTGGCGACGCGGTCTCGAAGTATGGCTGCCAAACTGGCAGCGCGGTCCTTGTACCCTCAAGAAGTGCAGTAGCGGATGTCGAGCTTCATCGCACGTCTCCTGATGCGTACGCAGCATCTGAACCGATGTCGCTTGGTCCTTCAGTCGCAAGGTTAGCGAAGCTCCTGGCTCAAGGCAACCAACATCACTGACCTGCTCCGCTAAGTTGGGACAGTGGGCGCGATGAGGAGTATCCACCGTTGATAGGCGTCGCGACGGATGTTCTGCGTCCGTTTGTGCGCGAGGGATCCGATGACGGCTAATCTCGATCCGACGGCGAGCGTGAATCCGTTTGCGCGCGAGGGATCCGATGTTTCAGGAGGACGAAGAGCGGGGAGTAGGACTCCTGTGTTTTTCGCGTAGAGAGCATCTCGCGCCGCTTCGCCCACCAAGTAGCCCAACGCGTACAAGTAGCCCAACGCGTAGGCGATGAGCGTCAAGGCGATCGTCTTCTCCATCCGCTCCCGGCTCTTGTTCATCAGTCTGTCCAGGTGCAGAAGCGACTTCAGGTCTTTGAAACTCTCCTCGATCTTCATGCGCTTCTCGTAGACAGGACTTTCGCTCGTGCATCTATGGGCACACTGAGACTGTCGGAGTCGTCAGTTGCTGCCTCAGATAGTCGTGCAACAGACGCTCCTTGACCTGATAGACGGTGATCGTGCGCCGCTTGGCTTCTTCAAAGAGGGTCACCCACGCGAGGATAGCGCAGTGATATGGTTGCGCTGCGACCGCTGCTTGCGCGCCTGACACCGCTCCACGCCGGTCATCTGCTTTGGTTCCCGATGGTATTGCTCGATCGTCCACCGGTAGCCCAAGATCGACTCGGCTTCCTCCCGACTGTTGAGCGCTAGGTGGTTGGTGATGTGGAACTGCACCTCTACTTCCTTGTCTTCCTTGCCGCCGGAACAGGGGCGGACGATTCGGAAGCCCTTCACTCAACCGAACGCCTTCAGCCAGAGCTGTTGCCCGGTCGTCACCGTTTCCCCCGTCCATTCGAGAGTGTCCACTCGTTGATAGACGCCCGGTTGTCCGGGGACGGAGACTTGGCGGTTGGATTTGATCC
>VGLH01000204.1 GCA_016866785.1 Candidatus Poribacteria bacterium | reverse complement strand
TATCGACCCAGCGCGTGTCACACCCGCCCACACGCTCAAAGACGGCACGGATTACGTTCCGACGAAGCGCGAAGTGCTCCTGGGGCACCACTTCACGTCCATCGCGGGAACCGGCCCCATCGTCGGTCCCGCCATCGCGATCATCTGGGGCTGGGTTCCGGCGCTTCTCTGGGTCGTGTTCGGCTCCATCTTCATCGGAGCGGTTCACGACTTCGGAGCGCTCGTGCTGTCCGTGCGGCATCGCGGCACGTCTATCGGCGACCTGGCGGGCACGCTCGTCAATCCGAGGGTGCGACGCGCGTTCCTATCGATCATCGTCATCGCGCTCTACATCGTTCTCGCCGTCTTCACGCTGGTCATCGCGAACATCTTCGCCCTCTTCCCGCAGTCGGTGATCCCCATCTGGATCGAGATCCCGATCGCCGTCGCGTTGGGGTACTGGATGTACCAGCGGGGCAAGAACCACGTCGTCGCCTCGATCATCGCGGCGGTTACGCTCTACGTCTTCGTCGTCATCGGGGCGTACGTCCCGGTGGCGCTGCCGCCCACCATGCCGTTTGGGCTGACGCCCGTCACGTTCTGGTCGATCACGCTCTTCATCTACGCCTACATCGCGTCCGTCTTGCCGGTGCAGAAGCTCCTCCAGCCGCGCGACTACATCAACGGGCATGAACTGTACATCGCGATGGCGTTGCTCGTCCTCGGGCTGATCGTCGCCCATCCGCCGATGATCGCCCCAACCTACCACCCAGCCGTCGCCGACGGTCCCCCGATCTTCCCGTTCGTCTTCATCACGATCGCCTGCGGCGCCATTTCGGGGTTCCACTGCATGGTGTCATCGAGCACCACGTCGAAGCAGCTCTCCTCCGAGAGCCATGCGCAGACCATCGGCTATGGGGCGATGCTCATGGAGGCGGCTCTGGCGACGCTCGTCATCGTGGCGTGCGGCGCGGCGCTGGGACTGCCGGACGGACGCGGAGCGGCGGCGTTCGCGGAGCACTATCCGTCATGGCAGGCGGCTGGTGGGCTCAAAGCAACGTTGGGCGCGTTCGTCTCCGGCTCGGCGGCATTGCTCGAATCGCTGGGAATCCCGCAGAACGTCGCCATCGCCATCATGGGCGTCATGGTCGCGTCCTTCGCGGGAACCACGCTCGACACGGCGACCCGCATCCAGCGATACGTCATCAGTGAGTTGGCAACCGATCTGCGAGTTCCGATCCTACAGAAGCGTCATCCGGCGACCTTTGTCGCAGTCGCCACGGCGGCGGTTCTCGCGTTTCAGAAGCAGGGAACCGGCGGCTTGCTGCTGTGGCCCCTCTTCGGCACGGCGAACCAACTCATGGGAGCCCTGGCGCTGATGATCGTCACGGTCTGGCTCGCTCGGAACCGGAAGCCCATCGTCTTCACCGCACTGCCGATGCTCTTCATGGTCGCCATGAGCGGGTGGGCGCTCATCGCCAACCTGGCGGAGTACGCGTCGGACAGCAGCAAGTGGTACCTCCTGGTCATCGGCGGGGTCATCGCGGCGCTAGAGCTGTGGATGATCGTAGAGATCGCCGCACATGTGGCGTCCAAGCGCGGTTCAGAGGCGATGGAGGGCACGCCCGGCGCCTGATCCCGGTTGTGAGCCAGCGCGAGCATAGTCGGCTAGGCATCCTCGGCTGGGTTCGGGTGCAGCAGCGTCTTGACGCGCTCGTCCAACCCGAGCAGCGGCGAGTGGTCGAAGCCGATGTGCTCCTGATACCAGCAGAACGTCGTCGTGTCGTCGATCCAGCCGCCCGCCTGGTGGATCGCGCTCATGCGTTCTTGGAACGGCGCGATGATGCCGAGGCTTTTGCGGAGCTCGCGGACGTCGGTGTTCCCTATCCAGTGAGGACACGATCACGCGGCGTTGCGCGACCGTGTCCGTTGAGCCCCTCCGTGGCGACGGCTATACTCGAAACGATCGGAGCAGAAATGCCCCACAAAGGAGCCTTCGTGCTCATCTGGCTCACGGCTTGCGCGTTCGCCGCGACGGCGAATGCCGCGTCTTCGGTTCCCCTAAGCGAGCTCTACCCGGGCGATGCCGGCATCGCGTCCGATCCCAGCGTCATTCTCGCCGAGGACTTCGAGGGCGAGAGGTTCGACGCCTGGGACAATCGTGGCGCGCAGGACGGCGCGCTCGAGTTGGAACGCGACCCGTCGAACGTCCACGGCGGGAAACAGTCCGTCCGCATGACCGCCACGCTTGGGAAGGACAACGGAAGCTACCTTTTCAAGCGGTTCGACGGTCACGACGACGTCTACGCGCGGTTCTACGTCAAGTTTGCCGAGGACTGCGACTACGTCCACCACTTCGTCCACCTCGTCGCCGAGAACAACGCCAACAAGTGGCCCTCCGGCGGGGCGGGGCTTTTGCCGGCGGGCGACGCGAAGTTCTCGACGGGCTTGGAACCGACGGGCAAGTGGGGTCGATACCCGCCGCCAGGGGCGTGGAATTTCTACTCGTATTGGTGGCAGATGAAGGGGGCTCCTGACGGCAAGTACTGGGGCAACTCGTTCGAGCCAAAGACGCCCGTCGTGCCCGAACGCGGCCGCTGGTACTGCGTCGAGATGCGGCTCACAGCGAACACTCCGCCGAACGCTGACGGCGAGCAGGCCTTCTGGATCGACGGCGTGCCGGTGGGGAGGTTCGGGGGGATCAACTGGCGCAACACGGATGCGCTGAAGGTCAACGCCTTCTGGCTGCTCTTCTACGTGACCGGGCAATCGACGAAGAACCCGATCAACCGCGTCTACTTCGACGACATCGTCGTGGCGACGCGCTACGTGGGTCCGAAGACCGACCGGCGCTAGCCGGTCAGCACTGGGAGAAGGAACCCCGCATGGCTCATCATGTCGCGTTTCTCATCGGCGAGAACGAGTACAAGTCCGAGCGGACGATGCCTCCTGTCGCCCACGAGCTCGTCACGCAATACGGCATGAGCACGTCGGTGCTCATCGCGAAGCCGGAGCTGACGACGCTTCCCGGACTGGACGCCCTGGCGGAAGCCGATCTCGTCGTGACGTATCTCCGGTTCATCGCGATCCCCAAGCTGCAGCTCGACAAGATCCAGGCGTATCTGGATTCGCGGAAGCCCATCGTCGGGCTTCGGACGTCGACGCACTCCTTCCGCTACCCGGACGACTCGCCGCACAAGGACTGGAACATGTTCGGCGACTGGGTCTACGGCACGCCGTGGAAGTTCCACTACGGCGGTGGGTCCACCACGGACGTGACGGTCATCCCGGAGAAGGCGCACCACCCGATCCTGACGGGTGTCGATCGGGCGTTCCATTGCCGATCATGGCTCTACTACGTCTACCCGCTGCCGGACGACTGCGAGTACTTGATGATGGGCAAGTCGGTCGGAGAGAGCCACCGCGAGGATCGGGAGGACAACCCGGTCGCGTGGACACGTTCGGCGGGAGGCCGGCGCACCTTCTACACGTCGCTGGGACACCCGGAGGACTTCGAGGTTCCCGCGTTCCGCAAGCTGCTCATCAACGGCATCTTCTGGGCGCTTGGGGAACCGGCTCCCACTTCGTGACGGCAACCGTCCAGATCGTACATGACAAGCGCCCGACCAGACGGTCGGGCGCTTCGTATTGTCGCTGACTAAAGCGCGGCGAGCTTACCGGACTCTTCCCACTCCGCAACGGCGTCGTCATCGCCGATGTGCTTGCCGTCGACGAAGACCTGAGGCACGTCCCTCCGTCCGCAGAGCGTCTCGATCTCATCGCGGAGTTCGGGTCTGCCGGCGACGTTGATCTCTCGATAGGCAGTCTTCGTCCGGCGGAGGATGTCGAGCGCGCGAGTGCAGTAGGGGCATCCGGTCGTGGTGTAGATGAGGACTCGCGGGTCCGCCATGGTATGCCTCCATTCGGTGCGGCGTGGCGTTCACAGATACTGCCGAGCCCATGATACTCGATGCGGGGCATCGACGGCGCTCCGGGCGATGACGCCGCGAACCGCCACGCCGAACCCTATCCGAGGCGCGTCTGGATCCAGACGGTCGCGTCGCCGCCGCACTCGATCACCATCCGGCGCATGCGCGCTGCCAGTCGATGTTGGCGAAAAGCCGGTGGGTTCGCCTAGGCGTGTCGCGTGCGGGACCGGCTGGCTTGCCAACGTTGACGGTCTGTGAGTACCTTCGTGGTAGAGGGTTCCATGATGAATCGTCCCGCTCGCATGAACCGTCGTTGGCTTTCGGCGCTTGCCGGGGTAGGACTCGTCGCGGCGGCGCTCGCGGTCGGTTCTGCCCTGATGGAGGTGCGCCAGCGGGGGCGCGCGATGCGCCAGCTCTTCGAGGGACAAGCGGCGATCCTCACCGAGGTTTTGGGAGACGCGGCGCTGCACGCCGCTCGCGCCTCGGATGCGCTGGAATCGACGACGACGCGCCGCCTCGAAGACCTGCTCATCCTGTTGGACAAAT
>VGLH01000203.1 GCA_016866785.1 Candidatus Poribacteria bacterium | reverse complement strand
CCAACCAGAAGCAGTCTACCACATCTGACCCCCTTGTTTCGAGATGAGTTCATCGCATGGCTGATGTCTCCATCGCATGGCTGATGTCGCTGAGTCGGGGCGACGCTGCCCGCAGGATGCCGTGAAGAACCCGTCACACAAGCGTCTCATCTTCGGCGAAAATCCCCCGGACGAACGGCGCGAGGTCGGACGCGCGGAGAACATCCTGTAGCATGGTCAGAACTCCATCCAGAGACCGTGATTCTGACCCACATTCTAACCCACATTCTAACCCACATTCTAACCGGTTCTCGTATGTCACAACTTAGGAAATGAGTCAGTTCCTGCGCATGGGCAGGGGTGTTTCATGAAGCCACTCGGTCCCAGCACGGCGGGGTCCGGACGAACGTCCACTGCTCCGACGGGACACCAGCCGTCCATGGAGCCACCGTTTCCGCTCCGTCGCTCCTGAGAAAGCGAGAGCCCAGAATCCTGGATTCCCGCTTCCTGGCCCCGCGAAGGCGGGGATTGCGGGAATGACAGGTAGTGTTGGACCTGCGCAGCATGCGGCGAGACTCGTTCATGAAACAGCCCTGACTGTGGAGGAATTGCTCGCAGACAGCGGCAAGGAAATCAGAACGAACAGGTTGCGGAAGCCGAGAGCCTCACCTTGCGCGAGCTCGCGCCCGGCTCGTGGTCGGCGTCACGAAGCCATATAAGCCCGGCGCGAGCCCTCGCACGCCAGGTTCCCCGGCGGGCCCACGCCTCGACGGCGAGGTCGCGGGTCGTCTCCGCGACGCCCGCGAGGAACGATGTGTCCGGCTCGCCGCTGAAGCGATCCGCGACCGTCGATTCGCCCTTGCGAGTTTGGCTCGTCGATAGGCTCACGCGCGCGCGTTCGGACAGCCACCACGACCCGGACAGTCGCAGTTCGTCGGCGTCGTTGCCGAGAGAATGCCCAATGGCGGAACCGAAGTGCGTGTACTGCTGCTCTTGGACGAGGTGCGTGTAGGTGTAACGTCCGATCCGCGCGTATTCCGCCCGGAACTCTCCGCGCTCCCGCCAACCGGCATGGTGGAACCCGATGGCACCGGCGAGCGCGTTGGGGTCATCGGACTCGGGGTCGTACCTGAAGTCGTCGATGAGCGCCTCGCCATACAGTGCCCATCCGCTTCGGGGAACCCACCGCGCGTCGAAGCCGATCATCGCGTTGTCGTCGAGGAAGTCCGGGTTCGATTCGGTGCTGGCATTGAACTGGCTCGCGTAGAACGGCAACAGAGGGTTCAGGTAATACCATTCCGGCTGCCGACCATCGCCGCCGTAGAGCACCGCGTCCATTACCCCGACCTGGAGCCTGGGCGAGGGCATCCAGCGCACTCGATGTGCCGCGAAGTAGCGGCGAGCCAGGTAGCGGTTCGCGCCGTCGTCATGCCACATCGTGTTGAGCGCTCCGGCGACGAACTCCCCACCGAACGAGCCGAACGTGCCTCGGATGGACGCCGAGTCCATTGGCGGCGATGAATCGGAGAGCAGAAGCGCGTTCGACGAGCCCGGTCCCCAGCGGCGTGGGTCGCGTCCGACCGACACCTCGATCCCACCGACGGGCAGAGCCACCGTGGCACGGTGAAAGTCGGCGACGTAGCCATCGCCGGGCAAGGACTCGAAGGGGTCCCACGCGCGCGTTCGGTGCGATGCCGTGGAGCCGCCCGGCACGGGTCGTGGCTGAGACGACGCCGGTTCGACAGCCCATTCCTGGTAGAGCCGGGCTCCTCGCTCGATCCGATATCCGAGACCGACCCGCGCCTCCAGGGCTGCCTGCGGCGCTCGCTGGGAGTCGTACGACAGCGACAACTCCGCGCCAGCCTCGAAGCCCCGAGGTTCCGGCAGGCGGCGGAGCGATTCGGCGACGAGCGCGCGCTCGAACGGCGTTGACGTCGAGGCTTCGAGCAGCGCCCGCCGGACGGCGTCGGTGCCCCAAGGTTGGGTCGTTGGGTCGATGCCCTTCACCGAGCCGCGCGTCAGCAAGTAGTCGATGCCGTCCGACCACGTCGGGTCCAGCACGCCATCCGGCAGGGCGGACGAACTCGCCTGCGATGCAGGCAGCCAGACACAGACCGACAGCACGGCGGCGCAGATCGCACGCCGGACGCGCGAAGACGAAAGCCCCGGCGAACCGGGGCTTGCATCGAGCTCTGTGCGGCGCGCGCTCACTTCTCGGCGAACTGCGCGTCGAACGCAATCGCCGACGGCTTGAAATCGAGTTTCTTGAGGAACGACGCGGCTTCGGCGGCTCCGTGCTCGCGGTCCATGCCGCTGTCTTCCCATTCGACCGAAAGCGGGCCCTCGTAGCCGACCTCGTTAAGCGCCCGGATGATCTCTTCGAAGTTGACGCTCCCGCGTCCGACAGACCGGAAGTCCCAGTAGCGGCGGGAATCGCCGAAGTTGATGTGCCCGCCGAAGACACCGACCTCCTTCATCGTCGGCGACCAATACACGTCCTTCATGTGGGCGTGGTAGATGCGGTCGCGGAACCGACGGATGAAGAGGACGTAGTCGACGCCCTGGTAGCCGAGGTGGCTCGGATCGTAGTTGAACCCGAACGTGGGTCGCCCGCCGAGCGCGTCGATGGCTCGCTCGGCGCTGGCGATGTCGAACGCGATCTCCGTCGGGTGCACCTCCAGCCCGAACTTCACGCCGACCTCGTCGAACACGTCCAGGATGGGGTTCCACCGGTCGGCGAAGTCCTTGTAGCCGGCGTCGATCTGGTCGGGGGAGACCGGCGGGAACGAGTAGAGCAGATGCCAGATCGAACTTCCCGTGAACCCGTTGACGACCTTCACCCCGAGCTTCGCGGCGGCGCGCGCCGTGTTCTTCATCTCCTCGGCGGCGCGCTGACGCACGCCTTCGGGGTCGCCGTCGCCCCACACGTGCGGCGGCAGGATCGCCTGATGACGGGCGTCGATGTTGTCGCAGATCGCCTGTCCGACGAGGTGGGCGCTGATGGCGAAACACTTGAGCCCGTGCTTGTTGAGGATGTCCCATCGTGACTTGCAGTATCCGCTGTCGCTGAGCGCCTTGCCGACTTCGAAGTGATCGCCCCAGCACGCGAGTTCGATCCCGTCGTAACCGAACGCCTTCGCCTTCGCCGCGATGTCGTCGAGCGTCAGGTCCGCCCATTGACCGGTGAAGAGCGTGACTGCGCGAGCCATTGTCGTTCTCCTGCGAGGTGCTTGGTCTGAATAGCTGTGGGCTGGAATCAGGCGGCACATGGCACGCGCGCGCCTGACGCGCCGTGCAGAACTTAGCATGCGAGCCACAGCACGTCAATGCACCGACTCTCGGCTGCGAACCGCTCTGGACACTTCGCGCAACAGGGTGATAGAGTGTGCGCCAGGACGGACGACCCATGAGCGAGATAGGACGCACGATGCACGGATTCGGCATCATCGGCTGCGGCATGATCGCAAACTTCCACGGCAAGGCGATCCAAGCCATTCCCAACGCGGAGTTGAGAGCCGTCCAGTCGCGCTCCGAGGCGAACGCGCGACGGGTCGGCGAAGCCTACGGAGCCGCTTGGACGACCAGCCTCGACGAACTCCTATCGCGCGACGACATCGGCCTCGTGACGATCTGCACGCCGAGCGGGGCTCACCTGGAACCCATCGAAGCCGCCGCGCGCGCCGGCAAGCACATCATCGTCGAGAAGCCGCTGGAGATCACGCTGGATCGATGCGATGCGGCGATCCGCGCGTGCGAGCAGGCAGGCGTCCGGCTTGCGGGCGTATTCCCGTCGCGTTTCCACGACGTGAGCCGGCTCATCAAACGCACGGTCGAGTCGGGCAGGCTCGGACGGCTCACGCTTGCCGACGCGACGGTCAAGTGGTGGCGGTCGCAGGACTACTACGACAAGGGCGGATGGAAGGGCACGCGCGCGTTGGACGGCGGCGGCGCGCTGATGAACCAGTCGATCCACGCCATCGACCTGCTCCAATGGATGATGGGACCCGTCTCGAAGGTCGCGGCGTTCACGGACACGCTCGCCCACGAGCGGATCGAGGTCGAGGATACAGCGGTGGCGTGCCTGCGGTTCGCCAGCGGAGCGCTCGGCGTCATCGAGGGAACGACGTCGGTCTTCCCTGGGTTCTTCAAGAAGCTGGAGATTTCCGGCACGAAGGGCAGCATCATCCTCCAGGAAGAGGACTTGGCATTCTGGCAGTTCGACGACGACTCGCCGGAGGACGAGACAATCCGCCGGGAGTACGGCGGACGCACGCAGACGGGCGGCGGCGCGAGCGATCCGGCGGCGATCGGCTTCGAGGCGCACCGGAAGCAGTTCGCGGAGTTCCTCGACGTGCTGGATAGCGGCGCACCGCTGACCGTGGACGGGCGCGAAGCCCGCAAAGCCGTCGAGATCATCCTGGGGGTCTACCGCGCCGCAGAGACATCGAGTGTCGTGTCGCTGCCGTTGAGTTGAGGCGGATGGAAGGAGGCGGG
>VGLH01000202.1 GCA_016866785.1 Candidatus Poribacteria bacterium | reverse complement strand
GGAGCCTTGAGCCCTGAGAGCGGCGAGAAGGATCGCAGACTTCACTTGGGCGCTGGCAATGGGGCTCTCATAGTGGATGCCCAGCAGATTGCCTCCGTGTATCTCCAGCGGCGCGCGCGAGTTGCCGTCCTCGCCCCGGATACGCGCTCCCATCCGGGTGAGCGGCTCGACGATCCTGCCCATAGGACGACGGCGGATGGAGGCATCGCCGGTGAGCACCGTACGGAACGGCTGTCCTGCTGCGAGCCCAGCCAGGAGCCGAATCCCGGTCCCCGAGTTGCCGACGTCGATGACGGTGGATGGTTCCCGCAAACCATCCATCCCGACGCCGTGTACGGCGACCGACGTGCCATCGCGCTCTATCCGGACACCCATCGATTCGACAGCTCGAAGCGTGTTCAGGCAGTCCTCGCTGGTGAGGAATCCATCGACCGTCGTCGTGCCTTCAGCGATGGCTCCGAAGAGGGCGGCTCGATGCGAGATGGACTTGTCGCCGGGAACGCGCAGCGTCCCTCGGGCGGAGCGGATGGGATGGACCGTTCGGCTGTCCACTATCGTCTTCCATCGCTCAAGGGCTCAGGCTCTCCCGCGCTTCACGCGCGCTCGCAAGCCACGCGTGGATCAAGTCGTGATCCTGCGCGGTCACGG
Source organism: Candidatus Poribacteria bacterium (assembly GCA_016866785.1). Classification (NCBI taxonomy): domain Bacteria; phylum Candidatus Poribacteria; species Candidatus Poribacteria bacterium. Next base: position 3,982 of record VGLH01000202.1, on the reverse strand, counting down.
CATCGGCGATCCGCTGCAGTTCGTCTGCCAGACCACGGATCAGCCTCACGAGCGGCGCGGCGTTGTGAGTCACGATGGATGTCCAGACATCCGGAGAGCCCGACGCGATGCGCGTTGTGTCCCGAAAGCCCTGTCCGACGAAATCGAGCGCTCGGCGTGCGTCCGCCTCGGTGCCAGCAACGACGTGAACGAGGGCGGCAGCGGCGATATGCGGGAGATGGCTCGACGCCGCCAGAAGCTCGTCGTGGGCTTCCGGCGACATTTCGACCACGCGGCAGCCGACGAACTCCCACAATGCGCAGACGAGCGCCCACGCGTCGGCGTCTGGCGATGTCGTCACGACGCAGGTCGAACCCTGGAACAGCGATTCGCGCGCCGCGCCCACGCCCGCCTTCTCCGAACCAGCGATCGGATGTGAGCCGACGAAGCGCGCCTGAGGCGCTCGAACGGCGCACGCGGCGACGATGGATGCCTTGACGCTCCCGACATCCGTGAAGACACACCGTGACGGCGAATGGGACGCAAGCTCCGCCACAGTTTCCGATACGCGATCTACGGGCGTGCCCACCACGACTAGGTCTGCGCCGTCCAGCGCGTCCGTTGGATCCAGCGAATAGGCATCGATCGCGCCTCGCTCGAGCGCCTGTCTCAGCGACTCCTCTCGACGCCCGCACCCGACGACCTCGCCCGCGAACGAGCGAGCCCTCAGCGCGAGGCCGAGGGACCCGTTCATCAAGCCGACGCCGTACAAGACGATCTTGCCGACGGGCACCATCTGGACGATCCGATCTACTCACTGGGTCGGTGCGAGAGGTACCTCTCCGAGGACTTGCCCAAGGGCAGCGATGAATCGCTCGTTCTCAGCGGGAAGCCCAACCGTCACGCGGATCGAGCCTGGGAAGTCATAGCTCGCCATGGGGCGAACGATCACGCCGCGACGGAGCAGCGCGTTCGTCACGGCTGCCCCGTCTCTGCGGGTGTCCACCAGCAGGAAGTTGGCGACGGAGGGCACGGTCTCGAGCCCAAGGCGCGCCAGCTCGCGCCCAAGATACGCCATGCCCTCGTGGTTCAGACGTCGGCTGCGCTCGGCGTGGCTGATGTCGCGAAGCGCCGCGCGAGCTCCCGCCTGGGCGAGCGCATTCACGTTGAACGGCTGCCGTACCCGGTTCATCACCTCGATCGTCTTCGGGTCGGCGACACCATATCCGAGCCTCATTCCCGCGAGACCGTAGATCTTCGAGAAGGTGCGCGTCACGATCACGTTGCGCCCATCTCGCACGAATTCCAGTCCGTCCGGGTAGTCCGGTGCCTCGACGTACTCGAAGTAAGCCTCGTCGAGAACGACGAGAGGCTCCGGCGGAATGCGGTCCAGGAATCGCTCGAGCTCCGCCTTCGTGTTGTAGGTACCCGTCGGGTTGTTGGGATTGGCGATGAACACGAGGCGGGTCTTGGGCGTGACGACTTCGGCAAGGGCGTCGAGATCGTAGGTCGCGTTGCGGAGTGGCGGTGTCGTCGTCTGCGCGCCAAACGTCAACGCGACCAACTGATACACGACGAAGGCTTGCTGCGAATACACGACGTGGTCGCCAGGAGAGACGAATGTCTCGCCCAGGAGCTGCAGCACCTCGTTGGAGCCGTTTCCGACGATGAGCTGATCGATATCGACGCCTAGATGATCGGCGAGCTCGCGTTTGAGGTAGAACGCGTTGCCGTCCGGGTAGAGCTGAAGCGATCGCGCGGCGGCGGCGATGGCATCGACAGCCAGGATCGAGGGTCCCAACGGGTTCTCGTTGGAGGCGAGCTTGATCACGTCCGTCAAGCCCATCTCGCGCTGCACTTCCTCGATGGGCTTGCCACCCTGGTAGGGCTGGATGAGGTCGATGCCGGGCTTCGCGCGCATTCGGCGCTCCCATCAACCGCGCGGATAGGCTCCCAGAACCTTGACGTAGAGACACAGTGGCTCGATCTGCGAGAGCGCTGCCTTGACGGCGTCGTCCTTCGCGTGTCCAGCCAGGTCGGCGAAGAACAGGTACTCCCACGACCGGATCCGCGAGGGTCTCGATTGGAGTGTCATCACGTTGATGCCGTGTGCGGCAAACTCGTTGAGGACCCGTACCAGGGCTCCCACCTCGTGCCGGACCGTGAACAGCAGCGACGTCTTGTCGTCGCCAGTCGGTTCGACTTCGTGGCTGCCGACGACGAGAAAACGAGTCGTATTGTCCGGCGAATCCTCGATGTGACGGTGCAGGATCGTCAGCGAGTACGTCTCAGCCGCCAGCTCGCTCGCGATGGCTGCGGTCCCGTCCTCCGTCGCCGCCCTGCGCGCCGCCTCCGCCGTGCTGGATATCTCGAATCGGTCCACGTTGGGGAGGTGCTGCGCCAACCACTCGCGACACTGGGCGAACGCCTGACGATGCGAGTAGACGCGCTGGATCGCTTCGAGCGAGCAGTTCGACAGCAGGTTGTGGGTCACGCCCAGCAGAATCTCACCGAGTATCGTCAGCGGCGACCGCGCGAACAGGTCGAGCGACTCGATCACGACACCCATCGTCGAGTTTTCGATGGGCACGACGCCGTAGTGCGCCGCGCCGCGCTCGACTTCGCGGAAGATGTCTGCCTGGGTCGGGCATGGCGCGTAGACGGCGCTGGAACCGAACTGACGCCGGCTCGCGATGTGCGTGAAGCTCGCTTCGGGCCCCAGGTAGGCGATCCGAAGCTCCGCCTCGAGCGCGCGGCAGGCGGAGATGATCTCACGGTAGATCGCGGCAATCGCGTCGTCGGGCAACGACCCATCGCGATTCAGCTCTCGCAGCCGCGCGAGCAGTTGTTCCTCACGATGGGGTGCGTAGTAGCTCTGGTTGCTGCTGCGCTTGACGTGCGCGACTTCCTGGGCGACACGCCCGCGTTCGTTGAGCAGCCGCAGGATGTCCGCGTCGATCCGGTCGATCTCGGCGCGTAAACCGGGGAGGTCTGGGACGTTGGGCTTGGGCGGCACGCGGCAGGCACTCACTGGAGTCGGACAGGACCTCGGACCTCTACGACTTGGATCGTTTGGCGTCGATCTCCCGAATCCGCTCGACCATCAGCTCGTCCGTGGGATTCTCCTTCACGAGCTGAGTGAACTCGGCCTCTGAGAGTCCGTACTGCTTGAGAAACGCCTGATCCGCCGGACAGGGGTAGATGTAGTCACCGAGCGTCTCGCTCAGGTGAGCCCGCGCCTTGTCGGTGATGCGGGCGATCCAGTGGATTCCGCCGATAGTCAGGTCGCGGCCGCGAGGCTTCCAATCGAGCGGCATTGCCGTCCCTTCCGGGAATGAGGGTTCGCGCGGTCGTGCCGTGGACGAGCGCAGCCCAAGAATACCTGAGGCAGTGGAGAGTGTCAACCGAGCAGACCTGACCTCATTTCCTAGAGCGTGTTATGGACTTTCCGAGGTTCAGGTAAACTGTGGGCATACTTCCGAGAGTCTGTCTCTCCGAATCGAAGGAAGTGATACGAGATGTCTCGAAAAGCCTATCCGTCCGACGTGGCGGACGACGAATGGGGGTTCGTCGCCCCTTATTTGACGTTGATGACCGAGGACGCTCCGCAACGGGAGCATGCGTTGCGGGAAGTCTTCAACGGACTGCGCTGGATCGTGCGGGCGGGCGCCTCGTGGCGCATGCTGCCTCACGACCTGCCGCCGTGGGAGGCGGTCTATCAGCAGACTCAGCGATGGATCCAAGCGAGCGTCTTCGAGTCCATGACTCACGACCTGCGCGTTCTGCTGCGCGTTCTGCTGCGCGTTCTGCTGCGCGTGGCCGCCGGACGGAACGAACAGCCGTCCGTGACCCTTCTCGACAGCCGTACGCTGCAATCGACGCCGGAAAGCGCGACGCCGGAAAGCGGCGGTCGTGCGGGCTATGACGGAGCCAAGCGCAAGAAGGGCAGCAAGATTCACGCGGCGGTAGACACCTTGGGTCATCTGTTGGCGTTGCACGTCAC
>VGLH01000201.1 GCA_016866785.1 Candidatus Poribacteria bacterium | reverse complement strand
GCGCGGCGTCGTGGACGGACGTGTCGGAACCGGACGGACTCGCGCGGTTCGGCTTCGCCGTCGCCGTGGACGCCGAAAACCCCGATGTCGCGTGGGTCGTTCCGGCGCAGGCAGACGAGAAGCGGGTCGCCTACGGTGGGGCGATGTGCGTCGCGCGCACCGAGGACGGCGGGCGCACCTGGACGGCGCTCCGACAGGGGCTGCCTCAATCGCGGTGCTACGACCTCGTCTACCGCCACGGCTTGGATGTGTCCGGCGATTCGCTCGCGATGGGGAGCACGACGGGCAACGTCTTCGTCTCGGACGACCGGGGCGAGTCGTGGACCTGCGTCGGCAACCACTTCCCACCCGTCTACTCGGCGCGGTTCGAGGCGCAGTCCTGACACACGGACGAATCCGCCGCCGGAGCGTCACACGACCTCCCGGTGCGAGGGAAATCAGCCTTTCGTCTTGGCGGCTGCCCAGACGGTCGCCAGCTTCCCCTTCGGTTCGACGGCGAGGGTTCCGATCCGATAGCGGAAGTAGATGTCGTCGGCTCCGTCGTTGGGTCCGCACCAAACCCATAGCGCGGTGCAGTCGGGGTCTTTCAGGAAGGCTCGCATCGCCGCCGCGCCGAATCCCCAGATGCCGGCTCCGAACTGCTCGTACTTGACGGGTTCCTCCCACTTCTTGTCGTCGAAGTTGGGCTTTTCCCAGCCGTCCTTACGGTCGGGCTTGTTGAACGACTTGTCGCAGATCCAGCCCGGATCGCCTGTGCCGATGTAGGTCTTGTTGTCGAGGATGATATCGGCGAGGAAGCCGCCCTTACCCGCTGCGGCGGGCTCCGCATCGTGGACGAAGACGGAGATGGTCGCCCGTCCGGCGACGAGATCGAAATTCGTGACCGTCGGCGCCTGCCAGTTGTTCCCTTCGGCCACCTTCGTGCCGTCCACGTACGCCGCCCACGCGTTGTCTCCGCTGATGCGGAGAACGCCCTTCTTCTGCGCGTATGCCGGCGGGGCGATCGAGATGAGACAAGACACTATCAGAAGACACCAGCGCATGATGCGCATGTGCCGACCCTCCTTATCCGTTGGTCGCGTCGGCGCGACCTGACGCCGTAACGATATGTCAAGGTCATGCCGTCGCGCAATGTCCGGCGCGGCCACGATTGTGCCTCCGACCGCCCGCGGCGAGCGCGTGAGGTCGCCGCTTGACGATCAGCGCCACGCGCATCACCTGTCCTGGATCGCGTCGAGGATCGAGCGAGCGACGGCTTCCATCCCAGGTTCGGCTAACAGCGGGGTCAGCCAGGGTACCGCCGGATCGCCGATACCGATGAGGATGCGTCGGAGATAGAAGCTCGCGCGTTCACCGGACTGTTGGGCGTTCGCTCTCCACGCCTCCTCGGTCGTGCCGACGAGTCGCGAACGCGCAAAGAACACCGTTCGATGCTCCGGGTTCAACGCAGCGACCACCCATGGGATGCACGTTTCGCCGTACTCAACGAGGGTGTCGCTCGCGCCGCGCCGCACTTCCGCATTCGGATGAGCGAGCAGAGCGATGATCGCGGGCACGACCAACGACGCTCGTTCGCGCGACCTTCCCGCCAGACGGATGCGCCACAAGCCTTCTCGAGAGACCGCTTGCGCTTCATTCGCTCCATAGGGCTCAGCAGAGGAGCCGAACGCCATGATGTTGAGGCTGCGGTACAGCCCCACCGCGGAGTCGTCTGGCGGAAGCTGAAGTGTCTCACGGGTAGGGGTTCCGTCGCGCAACTGCACGATCGTGACGCGGTTCCTGAGGTCTAGCGGATTCAGGGCTGTGACGGCGATCGCGGCATCGTGTGCCGCATTGTCGCCGTGCGCGGTCACTAGGTCGCTGCCCGACGGCTTCGGCGGTTGCCTGAGGACTGCACAACCCGCCAAGACGAGCGCGCAACTCACGCCGAGGGCGATGCGGCGTCGTGGGCCCTTAGTCGGACTCGCGTTGTTGCCTTCCATCGGTACCTCCTTCCGTTCGCATGGCGGTTGTAGCGCTGGTCCGGTGAGGACCAGCTCTTCTGCCAGATAGAGCGACTGTAGAACGCGGCATGCGTGGACCGCGAGCGCGCGCCCGGAGAAGCGCTTCGATCCGCCACGTGCCAGCGGTTGCGCTCCTCATCCTGACTGTAAACGCCAGCCCGCCGCGACGACGATCTGTCGTCCTTCGCGCGCGCTGTCGTAGAGCGCGTCGAGCAGCTTCATGAACCGGTAGGAGTCCGCCGCGCAGACGTCCGGCGCGACCTCGCCCCGCACCGCCATCGCGAAGTGCTCCACTTCGTAGTAGAACGCGGGTCGGGACTCCGGCGGCTCCGTGTGGGGCACGTCGGGGGCGTCGTCCACTGCCTCCGACACGAACTCGCCGTCGCGGAACCGATGGAGAGCTCCGCCCCGAATCGCGCCCGTCGTTCCGTAGAGCTCGACGGCTGTCGGCGAATCCGTGTGGAGCATCCGCGAGCAGTCGATCTGGACCGTCTTGCCGCCCGCGAATCCGGCGATACCGCTGAAATAGTCCTCGCTGGGACCCTCGGGACCGTCGTAGACGGGATAGAGCGAGTGTTTCGCCGCGAACGCCCACTCCGGCTCCGGGCAGCCCATCCACCACCACACCATGTCGAGCTCATGCGAGGCGTGCTGACCCAGCGCGCCGCCCTTGTGACCGTAGACGTGGAGCCATCGGTTCACGTCGTTCATCGGTGGGATCGCGTTGAACTTCAGGAACACGCGCGCGTGATAGGGCTCGCCGATGGCTCCGCGCGCGACGGCGCTGCGTATCCGCCGGTTGTGCGGAAAGTGGCGCAGGAAGTAGCAGAACTGGAGCACTTTGCCCGCTCGCTGCGACGCGGTGTCCATCTCCAGCACTTCGGGCGCGCGGATCGCGTGGGGTTTCTGGACGAGGACGTGCTTGCCCGCTGCGAGCGTGTCCAGAACTAGCGGCAGCCTGCCGTCCGGCGAAGTCGCCAGGTAGACCGCCTCGACCTCGGGATCGCCGAGAACACCTGACAAATCCGCGTACGCGCGAGGAATCCCGAACTCCCCCGCGACACTCTCCCGACGAGACGCATCCATCTCAGCGATCGCCACGACCTCGACCGACAGAACCGCCACACCAGCGAGAACCGCCTGCCTGCCCGCCCATCCGCAGCCGACCACCGCGATCTTCACCGGTGAACCCATGTCCTCAGTTTCCTTCCTGCGCCCAGTCCGCGTAGAGCGTCTCGGCAGCGCGGTTCAGTTGATCCCACTCCGTCAGGACGACCATCCGAACCGTCGCTGACAGCCGCTCGCCCGGCTCAACGTCGCGCCCGAACAGGTGGAAGTACTGCGAGTTGTGGTACGAGTGGAGCCCCGAAATCCCTATGGCGTCCTCCCGACGCGCCATGAGGACGATTGCGTGGCCGTATTTGTGCTCCTGCGTCATCAACGGGAGCGCGTAGGCGGGGCCCATCCGCCAGTTGACCGGGTACCCCGTCAGCCAACGGCCGTCGCGGAAGACGTTGAGCGCCTCGGCGTCGCGCGCCCATGCGTCCGTGTTCTCCTCCCCGAACCACGTCTTTTGGTACCAGAAGACGCCTTCTGGGTGGATCCGATTGTCCGAGACGGCGTACCGCGGCGTGTAATAGGGCGTGAAGTAGCTCGCGATGAACAGCTCGAAGCGGGAGTACGCCGCCTGCGCATCAGCGGAAAACGTCACGTCGACGGCGTTCTCATCCGTCAGAAGGCGATAGCGCGCCGAGAGCGCCGCGTTCACGCTCTCGCACGGCTCCCAGCGCACGACGACGTCACCCTCCTCAAGCGTCACGGACGACACGGCGCGTTCGCGGGGGATGTCCAACTGTCTCCCGTCGGCGAGCGCTCGGTAGATGTTCAGCCACGAGAAGTGGGGCCCCTCGTCGAGATGGAAGCTGTTCATGTCGGTGAGTCGGAGCCCGCTCCGGCCCAAGATGGCGACCCGTCCGCGTCGCAGCGCGCCTTCGTAGTGCGGTTCGGGTCTCGTTTCGGCGAATGGCATCGGGAGCTCCTTGCGAAGTGGAGTCGTGCTGGACGGCGAGCATCATACACCGCCCGCAAGCTTTGGGCACGGCACGGGTCTACAATGGCTGCGCTGCCGTACGCCCCATCGGAAAGGAGAGAGCTCTCATGGAGCGCCGCTATCCCGTGTTGCGTCTGTCCGTCAAGGTGTTGCGTGTTCTGGCGTGGATCGCCGTGGCAGTCGCGGCGATCTTCGCAGTCGTCGGCGCGGTCGGTCCGTCGATGGGGGGCATCGAACGTCTCATCGTCATCGGAGCCGCGATCCTCTACGGAGCGTTGATCTTCGGCCTTCTGATGATCTACGCCGAGCTGCTCCGCGTGGCGGTGGACATCGAGGAAAACACCCGCGGGACGCGGTCGGCGGTCGAAGCCCTCCGCGCGGAGCGCGCGGAATCACCCGCGTCAGGCGCTTGAGGGGATCGACGGACATGCCCGGGCTCCTGCTCATCCTCGCCTTCGTCTCAGCGGCAGCCGTCGCAGCCCCGCCGCCGGCGCGCCTCATCACCGCCAACCCGCTCGATCCCGCCGTCATCATCGAGATCAGCAAGTTCCGAAGCTGCGCTGGGCACGACTACAGCGGAAAGAACACCG
>VGLH01000200.1 GCA_016866785.1 Candidatus Poribacteria bacterium | reverse complement strand
GTCGCATCGGCTGCCCGGCATTCCCGCCGGAACGTTCGAGCGGTTCGAGTACCTCGACCTGCACCTCTACCCGCTCGAAACCCTTGCCGACGTCGGGGAGGCGGACCCCATCGAAGTGGTGCGCGTGTCCCCGCTGGACGCCAAATCGACGGGCGGAAGCCCTGACGAGCTCCTCAAGGGGACAAAGGTGTTCCATTTCAGCGCGTTCATGGACGAGGCATGGCGCGTGCACGATATCCGCATCGGACGGCTGAACACGGCGGAAATCCTCGTCAAGACGCTGCTTCCCGAAAGGGACGAGGCGAAGGTTCTTCTTGACGACCTGAAGAAGGAGATCGAGGGCGACGCCGATGCTGCCCGGGCAGCCGATCCATACAACTCCACCCTGATCTATGCCCTGCTCGTTCGCACGGCGGGGCGGCTGGGAACGCGCGTCGCGGATCGCCTGCGCGAGCGCGGCGGCATCGCTCGCCTGACGATGCGACCTATCCACTGGTTCCATCGGATCACCGAAGCCATTTACTATCCGCTTGTCATCCTGTCCGCGGTCGCATCGCGGAAGGTGCTGCGCGCCAGCTTGGCGGTCGTCATCCTCGTTGCGGGCGGGTTCGTTCTGGGCGCGCTGTGGGGTGATAGCGCACGCGACCTTTTGAGGGCAGTCCGGGACTGGGTACGCAGTGCCTTCGATCCTACGGCCGGATAGTCGACGACGAGCTGCGAGTCACGCACCGCTTGCGCGGTCTCATGATGCATCCGGAGCACCATCGAGGGCCGCTCGTGGGCATCAGTGTTTCTGAGCTCGCACGAAGAAGGAAAGCGATCATGTCAGAAGTGCGCGTCGGAGCGGTGCAGGCGAAGCGCCGACTCATCCCTTACACCATCCCCACCGTCCGAGGAGCCCTCGAAACCGTCCGCAGGAACCTCGACGAACTCGCCGCCCTCGCCGAGAAGGGCGCGGAAGCCGGCTGCGACATCCTCGCGTTCCCCGAAGACACGCTCGGAACCCTCGAATGGGAAGCTGGCAACTGGGAACGGACGCCCGACCTGCTCCGTCCTGCCGTCGACGAGATGCTCTCGCGCTTCGGCGACATCGCCGCGCGGACCCGCATGCCGATCATCTGCTGCAACGACGTCGCCGAGGGCTCGCGCGTCTACAACACGGCGATCCTCATCGGCGCGGACGGCTCCGAGATCGGACGCTACCGCAAGGTGCAGCTACCCATCCACGAGCAGGCGCGCACGCGCGGCGGCGGTTTCCCGGTCTTCGACGTGCCGGGCATCGGGACCGTCGGGATGTGCATCTGCTACGATATGGTGTTCCCGGAGACGACGCGGGCGCTTGCGCTTGCCGGAGCCGACATCGTGTTCCACCCCACGATGGGCGGCGCGTCGATGGCGGGCGAAAGCGCGAGTCTGGCGGCGTTCCGCACGCGCGCGGCAGACAACTTCCTCTATCTCGTCGTCGCGTTCCGAGGCGGCGGGAGCCTCATCATTGGTCCCAAGGGCGACGTTCTCGCCGAAGGGGAGCAGGAGCCCGACGCGCTGGTGACCGCCGACATCGACCTCTCCGCCGGACGCGATGCCGGCGACGCCCTCGGCGGGGTCGTAAGCGACTTCAGGGCGCGCCTCTTCCGAGAACGCGTCCCCGATGCGTACGCTATCCTGATGGAACCGCACCCGCCCGCGATGGACCGCCTGAGCGGTGTGCCGGTTCCAACCGGCGAGGAGGCGTCCTCCCTCTGCGCCGAAGGGATGACCACCGGCGCGGACGCCTTCTACGAGGCGGATCGCTGGCTCGCCGAAGGGAAGCTCGACGCGGCGCGGACGCGGTTCCAGGCGCTTTCGGAGCGGTTCACCACGCTCTGGATCGGGCGCGTCTCGCGGGAACGGTTGGCACGATTCGAGAAGTGAGGCTCACGGACACGGGAGGTCTCCATGGCTCTCCATGCACGCTCTCCATACCGCACGGTCGAGGCGGTCGGGTTCCGCTGGACGCACGTGCTCCAACCCGATGTGTCCTACTATCGCAACGAGTGGCTGTTCCAGCGGCAGGTCGTCGGGTTCGACAGCCCCATCACCAACATCGGGGCGCTTGTGTACTGTGGTCACGATGACATCGAGCCGGGCGGGATGTTCGGGATGCATCCGCACCAGGGCATCGAGGTCATCTCGTACATCCTGGGCGGGCGGATCGAGCACGAGGACACGACCGGCGCGAAGGGTTGGCTCGTCGCGGGCGAGTTGGGCCACATGGTCGCCGGAAAGGGCGTCCGCCACAGCGAGCGGAACCCCGATGACGAACTGCTCAGCCTGTTCCAGATATTCGTGCTGCTCGATCCGGAGCATCGGTACATGGAACCGTCCTACCAGCGTTTCGACGCGGACGCCTTGCCGGTCGAATCGACGGACGGCGTGACGCGCCGGCGGCTCGTCGGCGAGGAGGGCGCGATCCGCATGCACATGCCCGTCGAGATCACGCGGTTCGAGTTCGAGCCGGGCGGCGTGTGGAACCAGGAGCTCCGCGCGGGCGATGAATGCGTCGTCTACGCAGACCGCGCGCCGCTATCGGTGAGTGTCGGCGGCGTCCATGTCGAGCTGGGCGCGCGAGACGAGCTGGTTCTGGAGCTCTCGGCGGCGGTTCCGCTCTCCGTCCACGCCGAGGACGCGTCGAGCGGACTCATCGTGACTTCGCCGGCGCTGCGGTAGGTTCCAGTGCGAGCGAACGTGAAGCCGACCCGCGCCGTCGGACGTTCCACTAGACGGTGGCGCGGCTTGACGATTCCGCCGCGCGTTCGTATGTTCCGGTAGAGCGCGTCGCCGTTCAACGCTCTGGCAAGACACAACGGTTCGGTCCCATGACCTCAACGAACAGCCCTGCATCGACAGCTATGCACCGACGCGACGAACTGGATATCGTGCACTTCGGCGACTGCCGAACGGTTCTTGCCGAAATGCCCGATGGCTTCGTCGACCTGATCGTGACGTCGCCGCCCTACGCGGACAGCCGCAAGTCGACCTATGGCGGAATCCGTCCAGATGAGTACGTCGACTGGTTCCTGCCGATTGGGCAGGAACTCTATCGCGTTCTCAAGCCGACCGGCTCGTTCATCTTGAACATCAAAGAGAAGGCGATCAACGGCGAACGCCATACGTATGTCATCGAGCTGATCCTGGCGCTGAGGCGCCAAGGCTGGCTTTGGACCGAGGAGTACTGCTGGCACAAGAAGAACGCCCACCCCGGCAAGTGGCCCAACCGCTTTCGCGACGCTTGGGAACGCTGTCTCCACTTCACTCGGGAGCGTCACTTCCACATGTATCAGGAAGAAGTGATGGTTCCGGTGGGAGATTGGGCGGATCGCCGGCTCAGCAATATGAGCAAGACCGACGCGGTTCGGGACCCGTCCAGGACGCGAAGCGGCTTCGGAAAGCGCGTGGCGAACTGGGTGGGGCGTGACCGGGTCTATCCGACGAATGTGCTTCACATGGCGACGGAGTGTTCCAACCGCAGCCACAGCGCGACGTTCCCCATCGATCTGCCGTCGTGGTTCATCCGACTGTTCACCAAGCCGGACGACGTGGTCCTCGATCCGTTCCTCGGCAGTGGCACGACGGCGATTGCAGCGCAGCGCCTAGGTAGACGCTACGTCGGCATCGAAATACTCCGCGAGTTCCACGAGCAGAGCGTCGAGACGCTCAATCAGGACGGGCAGATGCTTTTGCTCGATCCGCCTCTGAAAGATGCAGATGGGGAGGAGTCCGACGAATGACCTCTGACGAGTTGCGAGCGCTCATCACAGAACGCCTTGGGGAATTCCATACCAGAAGGCTCCAACGACTCCACGACCTTAAGCTCCGCGACGTGCTCGCCAAGAAGAACCCCTACCTGTTCCGCGCCGTCGGTGACGCCACGGCGGCGGAGATCATCGAGAGCCTGCTCATCGCGTTTCTGTCTGCGTCAGACGAAGGCATCTTCGGCGATGTCTTCTTCGAGCCGATCGCCCGCATCGTCTCCGGCGGAACCGTCTCGCCCAGCGAAGGCGTGGATATCGCGATCGAGACGGAGAACCGGTATCTCGCGATCGCGGTGAAGTCGGGCCCCAACCCGTTCAACAGCAGCCAGGCGAAACGGCAGAACGACGAGTTCCGAGCGCTCCAACGTCGCCTGACAAAGCTGCGCAAGCAGTTCGACCCGATGTTGGGGCACTGCTATGGCAAGCGCCGCTCCGAGCCGACCGCCAAGCTCATCTACCGGAGCCGCGCCGGACAGGCGTTCTGGGAAGAGCTCACCGGCGATCCCGACTTTTACCAGAAACTGCTCCGAGAGATGGGCGACGATGCTATCCAACGCCATCGAGAAGAGTACCGCCAGGCTTGGTGCCGCGCAGCGAATCGCTACGTCCGCGACTTCACGATTGAGTTCTGCGATGAGGACGGGGATATCGACTGGGCGCAGCTTCTGGAGTTTAACAGTGGGAGCCAGCCCACGAGAGGAAAGCTCGAACGCGTAGCTGGCGGGCGCAGCAGGGAGACGAAGCCATGACCCAACCCATCCGCATCGCGCAATACGGCGTCTCCCACGCTCACGCGTCGGGACACGCCGCCGTCCTTCAGGCGAACCCCGACGTCGATTTCGTCGGCGTCTATGAGCCGTCCGCCGCCAACC
>VGLH01000199.1 GCA_016866785.1 Candidatus Poribacteria bacterium | reverse complement strand
GGCGGGCGCGTCCGTATCGAACCGGTCGAGAGCGTCACGCTCAGCTTCCTCATCAAGCACAGCGACGATTGGGCGTGGACGGGCGTCAACTGGCATCCGCACGAGTTCCACTTCATCACGGACGCCGACGACCCCTTCGTCGGACCCGCCTACACGCACCTCACCTTCTACGTCGAGGCGGTCAACGGCGTGCCGCGCGTCGCCGTCCAAGACGGACGGAACATCGACGAGAGCCGTCTCCGGCAGAACCTCGTCGGCGTCACGGAACGCCGCGCCGTCGCCGGATGCAACGGCGACTCCGACGGCTACGGCGACGGGACCTGCTACCGCTCCGGCGACGTCCACGTGAACGGCAAGCACTGGGAGGCAGACCGCGCCGCTTTCGGCGAGAACCCGGGACGCTACGACAAGCGCGACTGGCATCGCGTCCGCGCGAGGTTCCGTCTGAACACGATCCGCGACGGGATCGCCGTCAATGACGGCGTCATCCAGTACTGGTTCGACAACGAGCTGCTCATGGATCATCACGACGTCGCTTTTCGCACGGGTCAGCACCCCGACATGAAGATCGACCAGTTCCTGATGGCTCCATACTTCGGTCCCGGCGTGCCGCATCCGCAGCGCATCTGGATCGACGACCTGCGAATCCACACGGACGATCCGCCGCCGGATGCAGACGCCTTCATTCAGCCATCGCCGTCAGACCGCGACATCCACACAACGTCGCCATGATCGCCCGATGGACGCGAGGGACGCCAGCGATTCCATCACGATGACTCCGATGGAGACCACTAACCATCACGATGCCGCCGTCCCTCCGATTCATGGACTGACCGTCCCGAACCTCAACGATCCTTGCATACCCACTGCCGGTGTGGTATAAGTACGGTTGATACTGCCAGAGGGATCGTTTTGCTCTGCCACGGGCAGAACGTGTCCACGTAAATACTGCAAGGATAAGACGATGAGAGTACCTTCGTCCAAGGGGATCTCTCCAATCACGCCGACTCCGGCGCGGGAGACCGTGCCGCCGTCGCCGACCCCTACCACGCGCGCGCAGCGCGACCTGCAGGACAACGCCGAGAACAGCTCGGTCGAAGTCCAGCTCTCGTCCCAGGCGGAAAGCCTGGCGAAGTATCTGCGCCTGCTCAAGGCAATGCCGGATGTGCGCGAGGATCGCGTCGCGCAGGTGCGAGCCAAACTGGCTCAGCAGTCGCTGTTCCCCAGCACGGAATTGCTGGCGGGAGCGGTGATCGCCCAGCATCTCGGCGACGACTGACGCCCGACGGCTCCCCGGAGACCGTCGAGACCCCAGCTATCCCCTACTTGTCGCAATGCCTCTCTGCTGTAGCGTCGCTCGCAGGCGGAGGATGGCGCGCGCGTGCACCTGGCACACGCGAGACTCCGAGATGGAGAGAACCTGCCCGATCTCTTTCAGCGTCAGCTCTTCGAAATAGTAGAGGCTGATGACGATCCGCTCCTGCTCCGTCAGCAGCTCGATCGCCGTCGCGAGCAGGTCGCGGAGCTCCTCCCACGCCGTCGAATCCAGCGGGCTCTCGCTGGTCGATCCCTCTGAGATGGGCGCGATGTAGAGGTTCTCCTCCTCGCTGGTGAGCAGCTCCTCCAGCGAGAGGCAGAGCAGTCCGCTGACTTCGCCCATCAGCGTGTGCAGCTTGGGCAGCGTGAGCTTGAGGGACTCGGCGAGCTCCTCGTCGGTGGGGGAGCGTCCGAGGCGCTGCTCCAGCTCGGAGTAGGCGAATTCGAGCTGCCGGGACTTGTCGCGGAGAGACCGGGGAACCCAGTCGAGGGCTCGCAGTTCGTCGAGGATGGCTCCCCGGATGCGGAAGGAGGCGTAGACGGCGAACTCCTTGCCCATCGACGGGTTGAACTTCTCGACAGCGTCGATGAGTCCGAAGAGCCCGGCGCTTTCGAGATCGTCCAACTCCGCATGGGACGCCAGGGACGTCACCATCCGGCGGACGGTCGCCTTGACGAGCGGCAAATGGGCGAGGATGAGCTCCTCGCGTGCTTGAGGGTCGCCGCCCTCCATGTACGCCTGCCACAAGTCGCGCTTGCTCGCGTACGCCTTGTAGCCCAGCGAGTTCCGCATCGACATTTCCTCGGTCAGGAACGAGCGGACGAACGATTCGCCCTTACTCTAAACGCAGGTCAGCGGACGGCGTTCATCTGCACCGTGCCGAGCCGCCGCACCTCGATGCCCGGGGCGATTTCGCCATAGGACAGGACGACCAAGTTCGATAGGTACGGTTCCGCCAGTTTTCTCAGGTGGGGACGCAGCGGCGGCGTGCAGACGAGGATCGGCTCGGTTTCCAGGGGAGCCGCCTGCTCGATCGCCCTGCCGATTGCCTCCATGACGCCCTGCACCTCGGACGGGTCCAGCGTCAACTGCGACGCGCCGTCCACGGTGCGGATCTGCTGCGTCAACGCGCCCTCCAGTGTCTGGTCCAGCGTGAACACCGGCAGCACGCGGCCCGTCGTCATGTACGGCTCGCAGAGCTGTCGCGACAAGCCCTGACGGACGTACTCCGTGAGCGACGTCAGGTCCTTCACGTACTGAGCGGAGTCTGCCAGCGCTTCGAGGATTGACGTGATGTTCTTGATCGAGACGCCCTCGCGCAGCAGGTTCTGCAGAACCTTCTGCGTCGCGCCAATCGACAGGACATCCGGCACGAGCTCGTTGACGACGACCGGATGGCTCCGCTTCACCGTGTCGAGGATTTCCTGGACTTCCTGCCTGCCCAGGAGCTCATGGGCGTACTGGCGCACGATCTCTTTGAGGTGTGTCGTCATGACGGTGGGGGCATCGACGACGGTGTAGCCGGAGAGCTCGGCTTCCTCCTTGCGGTCGGCGGTGATCCAGATGGCGGGGAGCCCGAAGGCGGGCTCGCGCACCTCCATGCCCTCGATCCGCGCCGTCGCGCCCCCTGCGTCCATGGCGAGGAAGTGGTTCACCATGAGCTCGCCGTCGGCGACCTCGGAGCCGTGAATCAGGATGGCGTACTGGCTGGGCTTGAGCCGCGCGTTGTCGCGGATGCGGATCTTGGGGATCATGAATCCGCGTTCCAGCGCGAACTCCCGCCGGATGCGGGCGATCTTCTCCGGGATGCTCGCGCGGACCTCCGTATCGACCAACGGCAGCAGGCTGTACCCGATCATCACCTCCATCGGGTGCGCCTGGACGACGTCGGCGTATTCGAGCTTTTCCAGTTCTTCCAGCGGCGAGGGCATCGTCACCTCGGGAGCCGCTTCGTGCGCCGTCAGAGCGCGCGGGGACGTGCGGTAGGCGATGTAGCCGACGACCACCGCCAGCGCCATGAACGGCAGCACGACCGAGGGCTTGCCGCCTCCCATCAACGCCAGACCGATGACCGCCGCCGCCACCGCCGTGAGGATCAGCGCTTGGGGTTGCCGCAGAAACTGAGAGCCCAGGTCCTTGCCGAAGTCCTCGTCAGAGGTCGCGCCGCGTGTAACGACGACACCGGCTGCCGTCGAGAGCATCAGGGACGGGATCATCGCGACGAGACCGTCGCCGACCGTCAGGAGCGTGTAGGTGCGGAACGCCTCCGCCAAGGGGAGCCCGGCGCGGGCGACGCCGACGATCAGCCCACCGATGATGTTGATGAGCGTGATGAGAATGCCCGCGATAGCGTCGCCTCGGACGAACCGGCTCGCGCCGTCCATGGCGGCGTAGAAGTCGGCTTCCTGAGCGATCATCCGGCGCTGGCGGCGAGCCGTCGCCTCGTCGATCAGTCCGGCGTTCAGGTCGGCGTCAATCGCCATCTGCTTGCCGGGCATCGCGTCGAGGGTGAATCGCGCCGAGACTTCCGCGATACGCGACGCGCCGCGCGTGATGACGACGAACTGGATGATGATCAGGATGACGAAGATGACGATCCCGACGACCGTCTCGCCTCGCATCACGAACTGCCCGATGGCGCGGATGACCAGACCGGCGACGCGGTGGTATTCCTGCGAGTTCTTGACGACCTCCCAGTTCGACAGAATGAGGCGCGTCGAGACGACGTTCAAAGCGAGGCGGTAGATCGTCAGGATGAGCAGGACGGTCGGGAACGACGAGAAATCGAGGGGTCGCTGGATGAACAGCGACATCATCAGGACGAAAACGCCGAGGGTCAGGTTCAGGGCGATGAGGACGTCGAGCACCTGCCACGGCAGGGGCACGAAGAGCATCAGGATGATGCCCAGGATCGCTCCGCCGACGATCAGTCCCGCATTGCGGCGTGACCAGATCGCGGGCGCGGTAGGCATAACGGAGCGTACCATCGGACTCGTGGTCTCCTGGACACCGAACCATGGACTTCGCAAAGTCTCCAAGAGGCTAATGCGGCGCGGCGCCAAAGTCAACCGCCGCATTGGCTCATAATACGTGCTCCCGAAAACGGATCGTTGCGCCAGAATCAAAGTGCTCCCGAAGGGATGACGAGGATGCTCGTTCGACCCTAGGAGATCGAACGAGCAGGGAGCATGGCGGCGGGCATGCGGACCCGTCGGGTCCTTGTATCTCTCCGTGAACGTGTTTGGGTCCTATGGGGAGCGATGCGAAGAGCCCAGGTCGTCCGAGGTCGTGGCTGAGCGTGGTCGTCGCTCCCTCAGCGCGAGGCTGTCTACGCACCCACGT
This sequence comes from Candidatus Poribacteria bacterium, assembly GCA_016866785.1. NCBI lineage: Bacteria > Candidatus Poribacteria > Candidatus Poribacteria bacterium. The sequence continues at coordinate 79 of VGLH01000199.1, read as the reverse complement.
CCTCGCGCCACTTCGCGAAGCCGAGGAACACCAGCAGCGTCGCCGCCGCTCCGACGATCGCCAGCATGCGGAACAGCCC
>VGLH01000198.1 GCA_016866785.1 Candidatus Poribacteria bacterium | reverse complement strand
CGTCGGGGACAAGAAGGGGCAGTCGTACGCGTTGCGCCGCTTGGCGAGAGCCGCACGGGAGCTAGTGGTCAGTGACAGTGACTTATCGTGTTATCCGACCCCCACCCTAACCCTCCCCCATGCAAGGGGGAGGGACATAGCCTCCTCCCCCCGCGAAGCGTGGGGGAGGATTGAGGTGGGGGAATACGACATCTCCAAAGTAACGGACCATAGGACAGATATCTGACGCGTTCGAGCATCTGGCTGAGTCCTTGAGGCTCTGCCGCGAGTTGGGCGACTTGTCTGCACTGGCGAAGTGCCTCGAAGGATTCGGCGAACTCGCCATGAAACAGAGCCGCTACCTGCGCGCATCCAGGCTCCTGGCAGTGGCGAGGGCAACCCGGACCAAGCTCCATGTGCCGCTGCCAAAGTCGATCCAGCAGAGGTTCGACACTTACGAAACAGCCTTGCGTCACGCGGTAGGCGACGATGCGCTCGCCGGGGCCACGTCCGGCGACGTCGCGTTCACACCCGACGAGGCAATCGAGTACGCGCTAGGCGACAGCGACGCGTGACGCGCCGCCAGCTTCTCCGAACTGCCTAGCGCTCAGAACAGGAAGATGCGGTGGCCCTGCTTGCCCAGGGCGAAGTCGACGACCACCCAAAACCCGCCCGCGAGGAACTCGCCGAGAACCATCCCCAGGAAGAACGGTCGCCACCGCAGGAACGTCCGCAACCCTCCGAACCGCAGCGCCACCGACTTCGCCGCCCAACCAAGCAGCGTCGAGAACCAGAGCTGGATCATGGGCCAGCTCGGACCCATCGCGTACCCGATCGGGTGCAGCGGGAACCACAGGAACCGCGCCCGCAGAACGCCCAAAGTCGCGACGAGGGTTCCTCCGACGCCCATCCAGAAGACACTGTAGAGGTCCGATGATGTGCCGTTGACCAATTGCGCCGTCAGCCGATTGAACGGCAGTTGGGGTGCGCCGATCCCGAACCACCCGCTGACGCTCGCCGCGCCGTTCGCCTGCCCGATCAGAAGCACCGTCGCACACGAGACGACCATCGCCAGCACGGACGCTCCCAACATCGGCGTCACGAGCGACCGACGGCGCAGCGGACTCGTGTCGAGCAGCTTGAAAGCGTCCATGACGCTCGGCATCGCTGAGGATCGCACGTCGAAGGAGAAGATCATCTCCTGGACGTTCAAGACGGCGAGTCCGCGCGGGGTCATGGGCGACGTGCCGAGAACCGGCGTCAGTAGGTCCGTCGGGCGGAAGGGCGTCTGGATGAACAACAGGCCGCTCTCGCTGACCATGCGGGTCATGGCGATCATCGTCACGAGAAACAGGAGCGTCGTGGCAAACGACAGCCAGAGCGGAATCCCTGCGATCCCACCCGCGATCACGACGGCAAGGAACGTCAGCCCAAGCCCGACGATCGCCCCGCGCGGCGAGAGAGGTTCGGACCCGTCGTCCTTCCCTCGCCACGCCGTCGAGAAGTGCTCCCCCAGAGACGTTCGAACGCGCCAGATCGCCGCCGCGGCGAGCATGAGGATGCCGCCCGCCATCTGATACGCCGCAAAGCCGCGCGTCGCGTAGCCCGTACTCTGACCCAGCGGCAGCCCCATGACGACCATCGCGACCGACTGCATGTGGAACAGGAAGTAGAACAACCACAGGCTGAACGACAGATCGACTGGCAGGAGGAACACGAAGCCGACCGCGCTGAAGTGAAGGATCACCCAGAGCGGGCGCATGATGTCCCACGGCTTCTCGTTGAGGTGTGCCCCGACGTCGAAGAACAGCGGGATTCCTGGCACAGACGGGAAGTAGACGTGCAATCCGTTGATCGCATGGATGAGGAACGGGACGCCGGCTCCCAGCAGCAGAACGAGCCCGCGACGCCTGCCGCCGATGGGTTCCAGCAGCTCCAGCGGCAGTTGCACCAACGGGAACGCGAGCCGTTCGCGCTCGATCCACTGTCGCCGGAGCAGAACGCAGATGCAGAGCATCCCCCAGAAGAGAATGAGCGCGTAGATCGTCCAGATCGCTAGCGGTCGGAGCCACAACGCCCAGGGAACCGGCGCGTCGCCGCCTTCGAAGAAGGAGCGAGAAGCGCGCTCGTCGAACGGAGCCATCCACGACGGGAGATGCTGCGAGAAGACCGCGAACCAGTCGTTCTCCGGCGTCGCGTAGTAGGGAATCGCCGCGAGAATCGGCACGACGTACGCCGCGAAGCCCAGCGACGAGAAGCCGGCGCTGACGAGCATCATCGCGTAGAGGACGACCCACTCTCCATGCGAGAAGGGCTTCCCGGTGCGGGCAAGAAACGGCGCAACGGCGAACCGCAGCGCGACGAACACGCACACGACGCCGATGGGCAGGTGGCACGCGGCGAGCCACGTGCCGTTCAACAGGAAGTCGCTGACGGGCGTCGCGACGGAGAGCAGAGCCGCGCCCAGCAGGCCTGTCAGGACGGCGCGAGGCGTCAGGCGGTTGTCTCGTGAGGGCGCGGACATGGGCGGCTGTCATCCTGCGGAGCGAAGCACGCCGGCGACCCGATTCCGGGCGGACGAGTGAGATGCTTCACTGCGTCGGGTATGACAACACGCGGAAGGCGACGGGGCAAGGCGCGGTGGACGCCGCGCACGGCACTTCCACGAACGAGTCTCGCCGACACACAGACAGAATCCCTGGACCGTCATTCCCGCGTAAGCGGGAATCCAGAGTACTGGCATCCACCGCGCAAGGGAGCCACGGAGACAGACGGGGCCGGGTCACAGTGCGAGAGCGTGAGGTAAGGACTCTAGGCTCCCGCTTTCGCGGGAGCGACGGGCGGGCGGTCGTCGCGTGACGTCAGGCTGAGCCCTGACTGCCCGTCAGAACGGTACTCGTTGATGAGAAGGCATCTTCGTGAAACAGTCCTGGGCGCGCGGTGGACGCCGCGCCATCGACGACGCGGCGTCCGATGAAGGTTCGGTCTATCGCTTCTGCTCCGGGAACGGCGCGCGGATGTCGTAGCGTCCGGGCACCTCGACGGGCACCTTGCCGCTCTCAACCAGCAGATCGAGAGGGTTCTCCCGCGTCGTGAGAGGGAACTTGACGACGTCCTGAATCCGCACGGATTCGTAGATCGCCATCATGATCTCCATCGTCGTCGCGGCGACTTTGCCCTCGTTGGGGTGGTCGTCCCGCTTGCCGTCCATCCAGTCGATGAAGTCCTGGAACTGGTTCGAGCGAACGGGCTGTGGCGTGATGGACTTCCATCCGTTGCTGGAGCCATTCAGAAGCAGGAGGGTTCCATCGGGTCCGCGCTTGATGGTTCCATCCTCGCCGTAGATGATGTCGCCGCGCAGCCCAGGCTCCGGCAGGTCGCTCTCGTAGACACCGCGCACGCCGCCCTCGAAGCAGATGATGCAGGCGCAGTTGTCCTCCGTACGGACGCGCCGCTCCCATCGGTCGGTGCGGCGGGAGAGCTGCCCGACGAGCCACAGGGGGTTCGGATCGCCCAGCCAGAAGCGCATCTCATCGATCTCGTGGGTTCCACGGTTCAGCAAGCCGTGTCCGTCGCGTCGGAGGACGGCGGTTGGCTTGCCGATCGCGCCGTCGAGGACGAGCCGTCGAGCTTCGCAGTTCTGCGCGCCGTAGCGCCGCTGATGCCCGATGGCGAGCTTCGCGCCGCTCTTCTCGCAGGCTTCGAGCATGTCGAGGGTTCCACCCATGCTCTCCGCCATCGGCTTCTCGCCGAAGATGCCGGGCACCCCGGCGCGCGCGGCGGCGGCGGTGATCTCGGCGCGGACGTTCTGCCACGTCGTCACCGAGACGATGTCGAGGTTCTCTTTGGCGAACATCTCGTTGTAGTCGCCGTAGCCCTTCGCCTGAAACGAGTCGCCGAGGGCTTTCGCGGAATCGAGGCTCATGTCGGCAGTGGCGACGACCTGGGTTCGCGGGTTGCCCGACCACGCCTTCGCGTGCGAGTTGCCCATGCCTCCACACCCGACGATGCCGACGCGATAGGTCTTGTCTGCCACGAGTCGGTACTCCCCGTTGAGATTCGGCAGTAAGGGACGATGACCGGAGCCGTGACGCGAGGTGTGGCAAGCCTAGCACAGCGATTGGGGAGGCACAAAGGTCGGTTGGACTGCCGTCGGCGACCTTGAATACCCCTGCGAACCGTGCGATAGTGCGGCGAGACCCCGATCACGGTCGCCGACATCCGAAAGGTCGCGTTCATGGCTGACTACTTCCCCGACGTCCAGAAGATCGCCTACGAAGGGCCCGGCACGAAGAACCCGCTCGCGTTCCGCCACTACAACCCCGATGAGGTCGTCGAAGGCAAGACGATGCGGGAGCATCTGCGCTTCTCCGTCGCCTACTGGCACACCTTCCGTGGCGAGGGGCGCGACCCGTTCGGACCCGGCACGATGTACCGCCCGTGGGAGTCCGAGACGGATTCCGTCGACAACGCCAAGCGCCGGGTGGAAGTCGCGTTCGAGTTCATGTCGAAGCTGGGAGCGCCGTTCTACTGCTTCCACGACCGCGATGTCGCGCCGGAGGGTTCCAGCCTGCGCGAGACGAACCGGAACCTCGACGCCGTCGCCGCCGAGATGAAAGCGCAGCAGGACGCGACCGGAGTGAACTTGCTGTGGGGCACGGCGAACCTGTTCTCGAACCCTCGGTTCATGCACGGCGCAGCGACGAGCTGCAACGCGGACGTCTTCGCCTACGCGGCGGCGCAGGTGAAGAAGGCGCTCGAAGTGACGCACGAGCTCGGCGGCGCCAACTACGTGTTCT
>VGLH01000197.1 GCA_016866785.1 Candidatus Poribacteria bacterium | reverse complement strand
CCCATCTCGCACCACGCCTGGAAATGGCGATGGATCGTGCTGTCGTCACCGTATTCCTTGGGGATTCGATTCCACTGACAGCCGGTGCGCAGCTTGTAGACAACCCCGTCCAACACCGGGCGAAGCGGCACACGCTTGCGGTCTTGCCGATGTCGAGGATACTCGCGGCTCAGAATCCCCTCGATGATCTCCCACACGTCGTCGGGAACCGCCCAGATCGTCGGTTCCGGCTTGGGTTCCGGCTTGGCATCGTCGGTCGTTTGCACGCGATAGACTCCTGAATCGACGAACTCACAGGAGACTATCGGCACGTTCCATTCACTGGTTGAGATAGACTCTTAGGAAATGAGGTCAGTTCGATGGCTCAGAGGGTCGTCGCCATGAAGCCCCCATCGACGGCAAGATCGGAACCGGTGACGAAGCTGCTCGCGGCGTCCGATGCGAGGAAGACTGCCGCGCCGATGAGCTCGTCGGGATCGCCGAACCGACCCATCGGCGTGTGCCCGAGGATGAGCTTCGTGCGCTCCGTCGGCGTGCCGTCCTCATTGAACAGCATACGTCGGTTCTGTTCTGCTGGGAAGAAGCCGGGGCTGATCGAGTTGACCCGCACGCCGGTCGTCGCCCACTCGCGGGCGAGCCACTTGGTCAGGCTGAGCACCGCCGCCTTCGCCGCTGAGTAGGCGACGACCCGTGACAAGGGAAGGTGCGACGACACCGACGCGATGTTGATGATGCTTCCAGCGCCGTTCTCGACCATCCGGGGCCCGAACTCCTGACAGGGGAGCAAGACGCCGCCGACCAGGTTCAGATCGACGCAGGCGTGCCAGTCGTTCAGCTGGATGCTCTGGAAGGGCTTGTCGGCAGTGACCGTGGCGTTCGCCTGGTTCCCACCGGCGGCGTTCAGCAGAATCGCGACTTCGCCGCAATCGTCCCGGATGCGGCGATGCGCCTGGGCAAGGCTGGCGGCATCCATGGCGTCGCAGCGGACATAGACGGCGGTTCCGCCCGCGTCCCGGATCAGGCGGACGCGCTCGTCGCCTTCTGCCTGACGCCGCCCCATGACGACGACGGCTGCGCCGGCGGACGCGAAGCCCGACGCGATGTGTCCGCCGAGGACCCCCGTGCCGCCGATGACCGCAGCGACCTTGCCGTCTAGCCGGAATCTGTCCACAGCCATGCCCTCCGTCTCGGTGGTGGCGCTAGTGTCGCGTGCCGTCGAACGAAATCCGCGGCCAGCCGCCGTAGGGCCAACCATCGAATCCGAGCGCGACGTAGTGGTTCGCCATGACATGCCGATATGACCCATCGTCGAGGATGGGCCCGCCGCGATGGATCAGCACGCCGTGGAAGTAGACGACATCGCCCTTTGACGCAACCACTGGCAGCTCTGGAAGACCGTTTCCGGCGAAGAGCTCATCGACGGCGTCGTCGTAATGCTTCCCGAACAGCGGCGCGGGCGAACCGTCGGGCCCTGGCTTGAAGTCCGCCTGCGTGATGAGTTTGCCTCTGTGGGAACCGGGCTGAATCCAGATCGTGCCGTTGCGCTCATCGACGTCCTGGAACGCGATCCATGCGGCAGCGCATCCGGGCAGGTAGTACTGGTCTTGATGGCGTCGCTGCTCGGAGCCGCGCCAGAAATACATCGTCTGGACGCCCTCCGGCTCGTCGCCGAAGCAGGAGCGCAGCGGGGCTTCGAGCGCCGGGTGAAGCAGCAGCTCCATCGCCATGGGATCGTAGAGGTGTTGGTTGTGCGTGCGTCCCCACTCGTTGGGTTCGCGCGGCTTGAAGCCCTCCAACGACTTCCGGCCGCTGTGCAGGTCCATCATGTAGTGGACCACGCGGTCGCACTCCGCCCCGGAGAAGACGCCGCGCCGGTGCACATAACCGTCTACCTCGTACTGTCGCTGTTCCTCGCTGGTGAATCCGTCCACGCGCCGCCTCCACCTTGTCACCCGTCATTGTCGCACCCGTTCGACCGATGCTACGTGGTTGCGAGCCGACCGTCAACGTGCGCTGCCCGAGCACGCCTCAGCCAGTTGACGCTGTGACGGTGGCGGCGTAGAGTGTTCGCGTTCAGCGCTCAGTGTCCATGAGGGAGCCACCGGGTGTTCCCCGTATTGCTCGCAGCGATGGCAGCCGCCGCTCCGGATGATCGCTGGCAAGTCGTGCCGAGCCTTCCCGACTACCGTCCGGAACAGCTCCATGAGAACCTCATGTCGATCGCCAGGTCGCAGTACGACGCCCGCGCCGCCGTCCTTGCCGGGCTCGCGTCCAGCAGCGACTGGGAGGCGCGTCAGGCGTACGTCCGTGAGTCCATGGAGAAGATGCTCGGGGGGTTCCCCGAGCGGACGCCCCTCAACGCTCGCGTCATCCGCACGGTTCAGTACGACGGGTATCGGGTCGAAAACGCCGTCTACGAGAGCCGTCCGGGGTTCTACGTGACGGCGAACGTCTACGTGCCGGATGGCGAGGGCCCGTTCCCAGGGCTCCTACATCCCTGCGGGCATTCCAGCAACGGCAAAGCCTACGACACGTACCAGATGGTCGATATCGCCGCCGCCAAGCAGGGGTACGTCGTCGTCGCCTACGATCCGGTGTCCCAGGGCGAGCGCTTCCAGATCGTGCGCGAGGACGGCCGATCGCGCGTCGGCGAGGGGACGCAGGAGCACAGCCATCAAGGGTGTCAAGCCTACCTCATTGGGACGAACCTGGCGCAGATCCGCATCTGGGACGGGATACGGAGCCTCGACTACCTGGTATCGCGCCCCGACGTCGATCCGGAGCGCGTCGGCGTCACCGGCAACTCCGGCGGCGGGACGCTGACCACCTACCTGTGCGCCGTCGATCCGCGCATCGCCGCCGCGTCGCCGAACTGCTACGTGACGACGCTCATGCGCCGATTCCTCTCGCGCGTGGGAGCGGACGCCGAACAGAACCTGATCCCGCAGATCGAGCTGGGCATCGACCACTCGGATATGCTCTCGGTGATGGCTCCACGCCCCGTTCAGATCGGCGCCAAGACGCTCGACTTCTTCCCGGTCGAAGGCACGCGCGAAGCGTACGCGGAGCTGCGCCGCGCCTACGAGGGCGTCGGAGCGCCGGACGCCGTGGAGCTCGTCGAGGAAGAGGGGGAACACGCGTTCTCCGTCGGCTTGCGCGAGGCGATGATCCGCTGGATGAACCGATGGCTCCAGACGCCGACGCCGGACTACCGCGAGCCCGACATCCAGCCCGTCGACGAGTCCGAGCTCCTCTGCACGCCGACGGGTCAGGTTCTCACGTCACTGGGCGGCACGACGGTTCACGACATCCTCAAGGACGCTGCTCTCCATGCGATTCCCACGCGACCGACACTCGGCACGGCCGACGACGTCGCCGCGCATCGCCGCACGGTTGTCGATGCTGCCCGAGAGCTACTGGGGTGGGAGACGGGCGATGCGCCACTTTCCACGCGGACAGTCGCCCTCGAACGGCTGGATGGCATCGACGTCGAGAAGGTCGCCTTCACATCGGAGCCGGGCATCATCGTGCCGGCGCTGGTCGCTGCGCCGACGGGCGCTGGACGGCTCCCGGCGGTTATCTACGTCCACGAGGGCGGCAAATCAGCGGACATGGATGAGGTGCTTCGGCTGGCGCGAGACGGGAACCGAGTCATTGCCATCGACTTCCGAGGCGTCGGCGAGACGCGATCGCCGCATGGCGACCCGTCGCGGTACTACCAGCGCCACGGCGTTGAAACAGACCTGGCGTACACGAGCTTCATGCTCGGAAAGCCGCTCGTGGGTCTGCGCGCGCGGGATGTCGTTCGCGCGGGGGACTACGCGAGGTCGCGCGGCGACGCGGGCGACGTGTCCGTCCTCGGCGTCGGCATGGGGGCTCTGATCGCCCTCCACGCCGCGCTGCTCGACGAGCAGTTCGTCTCGGTGACGGTCCGGGACCTGCTGGTGTCCTACAAATCGGTCGTGCTGAACGAGCTCTACACGCACCATCCGAATCGGTTCATTCCAAGCGTCATCGGACGGTACGACGTGGGCGATGTCGTCGCAGCCATCGCGCCGCGGTCCGTCACCATCGAGAGCTGTCTCGACGAGATGGAACAGCCCGCAAAGGCGGACGTGGTCACGGAGGAGTACGGGATCGCCCGGTCGGCATTCGCTGCGCTGGGCGCATCGGCGAACCTGCAACTTCCGTGAGGGATCGGCGTCTGGGTCGGGTTCCCGCATCGCGCGGGACATGGGTTTGCACGAAAGGAACGAGATGAGCGCGAAGCCGCGTCTGGCGATGCACGGCGGCGATCCCGTCGTGAAGGAGCGTTTCCCCGGTGGAGCCGCCGCGCGAAGCCTGATCGACGAGCAGGAGGTCGAAGCCGTCGCGCGCGTGATCCGCTCAGGCGCGTTGTTCCGTTTCAACGACCACGAGAACTCGGAGTGCACGAAGTTCGAGCGGGAAGCCTGCGCCTATGTCGGCGCGAACTACGGTCTGCTCGTCAACTCAGGCACGAACGCGATCATCAGCGCGCTGGTCGGGTTGGGCATCGGGCCCGGCGACGAGGTCCTCGTCCCAGCCTACACGTTCATCTCGACGGCGGCGGCGGTCGTAGCGGTCGGGGCGGTTCCCGTCATCGCTGAGATCGACGAATCGCTGGGCCTCGACCCGGAGGATGTCGCGAGTAAGATCACGCCATTCACGCGCTGCCTGCTCCCCGTCCACATGCAGGGCGTGCCGGCGCGTCTGAACGAACTCAAGAAGCTCGCGGACGACCACGACCTGTTCCTCGTCGAGGACTGCTGCCAATCCATCGGGGCGCGGTACTTCGACAAGGTGAC
>VGLH01000196.1 GCA_016866785.1 Candidatus Poribacteria bacterium | reverse complement strand
GTCGGGTCCGAGGATCATCATGCTGCCGCCGGAGCCCGCGACGCGGATGGCGGAACGCGGTTTGCCTTCCCGGTCGGACACGATGAACGTCCCGCCCTGCTCATCGGCGCCGATGACGACGCGCGTGACGCCGTCGCGCCCGAAGACGGCAACGACCCCGCCATCGTCGCCCGCCAGCAGTCCGACGCGCGGCTTGCCCAGCGGATCGACGAGCGTCAGCGACGAGCAGACGACCTTCTCGAACACGACCTGCTCGCCCGGAAGCTGCGCCTGCGCCGGACGCGGCAGGAAGTGGCTCGCCGCTTGTCCCAGCAGGACGAGACCTCCGCCGACGACGATGTAGCCGATCTTCTCTCGAAACCTCATCGCGATCCCCTGTTGGTGTCCGTGCCCGCTCGTGGTCCGTTGCCCAGCGGCAATGGGCTTCTCCCCTTCTCGATCCTCCTTCGCCTCGCGCGCATGGAGGTGCGGTTCAGTGTCCCAGGAATCCGTGCGTCCGACCACTGGATCATGATCCCAATGCGAACGCCCTCCGGCGACCCGAAGACCGCAGCGGCAACGCAACCGCCTGTCGTCTGCGAGGAGAGTCTACACGACAGGCTGTGGGCGTAGCATCCTGATCTTTCCTTGACAGGCGTTTTTTTTGCGCAGTATCTTCATAGATGTCCCGTATGACTGCCAACAACGTCGGATCGTCCCATGACGCCCGATGCGCCGCTCAAGCCCGTCGCACTCTTCGAAGCCGACGAACTCCATCGTCAGCAGCGCAATCGCACGTTCCCCACCCAGTTTTGGAGTCACCTCAATGCCTGCAGCTTTCCCGGGCTGCATCTGGAATCCCAGCCCGGACGAAGACAATGTGACCCCTGTCGACGCAGATTACATGGAGATGCGGGACGACGAGATCGTCGCCATCGAAAACGCGCTGGGGCAGGTCTCGTAGAGGACAGCGCCCAGCCTCTTGCCCACTACCTGCGAGTCAAGTACGATAGAATCGAAGCCAAGCAAGGCGCTCTTCTCTACGCAAACCAAGAGTTCGAGCCGGGTATGGCATCTGCCACCTCGACCCGCCGATCAACACGGGGCAGTCCAGGGACATCGCGTTGAGCCGACGATCCTCCGGACTGGCGCTGGTCACCTTCGATGCCGGCTGGAACACGCTGGGTCAGGCGATGGCGCTTTCGAACTACCCGGCTGCCACGGACTTGACGATCGTGAAGATTTCCGATCCCTCGAACCTGCTGAGCGTCGTCGCGAACAAGCTGCGAGTCACCAACCACGACCAGCCGAACTCTGTCGCGCGCATGACGTTCCTGCACGTGATCATCGGTGGCGGATCGAATGCGCTGCCGTCGGTCGATCCGTGACATGACGACGCAGTAGAGGTGAGGGCGATGAAACCCCGACCCGACCGCGCCCCGCAATGGGTTGCTGCGCTTTCGCTGGCGCTGTGCGTCGTCGCGAGCGCCGGGGCGACCGAATGGCGAGTCGTAAGGGAACCTACATCGCATGTTCTGCCTGGATTCGAGGGCAAGGGCTTCGATCCCTACCAACTCCATTTCGCGGACATGACTCACGGCTGGATTATCGGAGGCTTCCACAGCGATGACGTGTCGTTCGTTGGGTACCGTACCGTAGACGGAGGCGAGACGTGGCGCGACATACGGATACCAGGCTTCTATGATCCGTCTGTCTATTGGTGGTGGAACTTCGACGCAACGTCCGTCTTCATGTTGGATGCGCAACACGGATGGATCGGGGGACCGGACCGGGTCGCATACAGCGCGGACGGGGGCGAGACATGGGAGCTGCGCCTCGTCAGTCCGAGAATCGTGGCGACGCCCCAACAGGCAAGAGTGTTGAAGAGCGGCAATTTCGTCGTCACCGGCACGCACTTCTGGAGTCGGCAAGAGGGTATCCTGACCGGATGGGTTCGGACGTTCAAGGGAGATGTCGAAGGGTCAGCAGTGTTGCGAACCGACGATGGCGGGGATACGTGGCATCCGCTGATCCTGGGAGACTGGGCTTGGACCATCCCGCAGGTAGGCGGTAGTCGCCTTAGCATGCGATCGGATCGGCAAGGGTGGCTAACCAACCCATTCCTCTACTATACAGCAAGTGGCGGTTCGGCGTGGGACAGGCCCCTTCCAGGCTCTGGAGTGGTCGACGCATTCCTCGACGGCCATGGCATGGCATGGGCAATCGCAGGCGCGGTTGCGCCTGACAGCCTGTTGCCAATTGCCCATTCATCCGACAACGGCACATCGTGGGCCGCGTCTACGGTGACCGGGGACCAACGTGGTGTCGACGCATATCTTGCCAGAACGGGACTCAGGCGCATCTCTCTCAGCTCGCTTTCGATGGCACCCGGGAACCGTGGTTGGTCAGTCGGTTGGGGTGGCGCCATCGTAGCGACAGAGGACGGCATTAGCTGGTATCTCCAACGGAGTCCCACGGCATACGCCCTGAACCGCGTTCAGTATGTCGATGGCGTCGTTTATGCCGTTGGCGATGGCGGGATTGTCCTGAGAAAAGACACGGACGTTCCCACGACTGTCCACCCAGGTGGGAAGCTCCCAACCACATGGGCAGGCCTCAGAACGTCCTCTTCTCGCTAGGAACAGAACTATGCCGATTCTGCTTGGTACACAGAAGCTAGGTCCTACCACGCGCCTGGGCATTCCACTGTCGATGTTCTACGATCAGGTATCGCCAGGCGAGCTCGATCACCCGACGTTCGGCGAGCATCTACAGGTCATCCACAAGCCGCTCCCAATAGGTGTGTTCCCATACATCGCGTGCGATCGGTTCGCCCGAGACGACAGGCGCGCTGATGGTGAGGGCATTGGGAATCTGATGGCGCGTTACGGTTCCATCCTGAGCGCGGCTGTCTCAGAGCAGATCCAGGTGAGTATCGGCTATCTCGTGAAGCTGTTCCGGCCGAGCGATCCCGGGGAGCTGGGCGAGGTAGGGCGGTTCGTGGACTATGTCTGCGACACGCCGGGTGTGGACCAAGCCATGGTCAGTTGGCACGTCGTAGACGAGCCAGTATGCAAAGGGACAGCGACCAAAGGGACAACCTTCGATGACGTGCACGACGTCGTTCAGGCGTTCCACGACGCCCAGGTTGCCCGCGGAAAGAACTGGCCCTTCATCTATATCGAATACGCGGACGGACGTTCTGCCGATCCGAGCGACCCGGGCAGTCCCAACTGGTGGCCCGTGACGCCGGATGGCAAGGACCGCACCTACAACCCAAGCAATGTCGTTCGGCCCGACATCAACGGCCCCTATAACGACGAGCAGAAGATACTCGCCTTTGCCAACGCGATCACAGGCGTCAGCTCGGGTGGCGTTCCAGCCCGGCTCATCGTCATGCCGGACTACTACTCCTGGTTCAGCGGGAACTGGCGGTATACGGTTCTACCGCCGATGCGGAAGTGGCGATTCATCCGCGAATGGTGGGAAGACAGATTCCCGACCCACCCCGTCCATGCGCTCATGGAAGGAGCCGCCCAGGTAACCAGCGAGGGCGAGGCTCCTGACAAGTCGAAGCTCCAGGGGCATATCGACATGCACAACCAGATGCGGATGGCGCTGAACTACGGCTTCAACGGCATCGGCCTTTGGGGATGGAGCTCAAGCGTGACGACCAATCCGGATCTGTATCTATCGAAGATGCACTGGACGTACGACACAAGCCAGACACCCCAATCCTACTTCTCCGATCCTGCTCAGAAGGAGCGCTGGGGCGAAGCAGTTGGCAATGAAGTGTGGCGGGAACAGGAGCTCTACACGGAAGCGATCCCAACGGCAAGCGGCATCGTCGAGGCGGTTGCGGACCCCGACACGGATCCTGTGGTCGAGAATCCGCTGCCCGGTTACTGGCTCAGGTTCGACCTGGCAACGCGCTCGCGCGTTCACTTCGTCATCCTCGATGCCGCCAGCTACACAGTGCGCATCCTGGACTGGGGCTACAAGAGCAACACGAGCAAGCCCGCCCCTGGCTTCAACTACCTCGACCTTTACCAACTAGTTCCGGGCAGGTATCGCAACCTCGTGCGCCCGACCAGGACGACGTCGTTCCCGTTGTCCGTCTGCCGTCCAGACTTCGGCTCCGAGAGCGGCGACATGAACGGGGTCGCCATCTGGTGGGACCTGAGGGACAACAACAACGATACCGTTCCCAACGGAAAGTATTATGCTCAGATGTACGTCGAGGGCTCTGCCGTCGGAGCAAGCGTGGCGCTTGACATTCCGTTGCCGTGATACGCCAGCAGCTTCGCACGCCCCAATCCTCGGATGAATCCCTCCCTAGCGGGACAAGACGCAGGCTGTAATCGCGGCGCGTCGTCGCCATGCGAAGCGATCGGATTTGCGGGATCGTTTCTCTCTCTGGCGGTGTGGGTCCTACCTCGTCGTCGGCGCTGTACCGCGGCTGACGGCTACGTCCAGCTCACCCCCGACGAAGATGATGCCGCCCGCATCCATCCGCGTCCACGCGGCGTCGAGCCGGAACGCGCCGAGCGCGACGCCCGCTCCGACCGCCGGATCGCCATCCCGCAACCCCGCGCGCACGTGGAGCCTTCGCGTCAGCCGCGCTTCGGCTCCGACGGATGGGCGGAACCCCACGCCGTCGCGCCAGCCCAGATCGCCCGCGAGCGCCAGCCGTCCCGCGACATGGGCGATGCCGAGCTCGAAGCCTTGGACGCCCGCGCCGCGTTCCAGCGATCCTGCGCGCGCGCCGATGCGCCATCTCACACCGGGAGCCGCCAGAACGCCGATGTCGTACGTCGCGGACGATCCCAGCGCCTGGAAGCGCCGCGACGGATGCATCCGCCAGAGCTTGGCGCTCGCGCCGAGGGTGAAGCGA
>VGLH01000195.1 GCA_016866785.1 Candidatus Poribacteria bacterium | reverse complement strand
GGCGCGACCCAATCCGGCGACGGAGCCGCGCGCTGGACGATGGCAGGAGCCCCCGGAGATGGCTGCGTGATCGTCACCGTCCGAGCCGTCGCCAGCTCGTTGTAGACCCAGTAGCCCTGGAACTGCGACAGACTCGTCGCGATGACGTAGTTGACGCCGTCATACCCGAAGACCGTCTTGGCGGTCGGGTTGTAGGCTGACGCGGGCGCGCCCCCGAACGGAGCGCCGACGAGGTTCCAGCGAGGTTGCAGCGTCACCGACACCGACTGCGCCGCCGGATCGCCCACGTCCACCTGGAAGGTCGTCGCCAGCGGACCATTCGCCGGGTCGCGGAAGATGAACCAGCCCTTCCCGACGAATGGGAGCGGCTGGGTCGATGCCAACGTCACCTGCTGGTAGTTCTCGATCCATACGGGCGGCGTCGAGGCGTCGAAGTAGCCGTAGCCATACATCGAGATGACGCCCCGCGTCACCAAATCCGCCGGAGCTCCGTTCGTCGTCGGACCCGGCAGGGAGAACATGCGCCAGCGGATGCCCAACGTCGTCGCCAGCGTCTGCGGCAGGCGCTTCGAGAGCACGAGCGTCAAGAGGTGCCTGCCCGTGTTCAGGGGTATGCTCGCTCCCAGAGGCAGCGGATGGACGACCGCCGTCGCCGCGTCCGTGTCGGGCCCGTGGACGATGCGCGGGTTGTCGTTGTAGTAGGCGAGCACGCCTTCCGGCAGTCCTTCGATCGACAGATAGTGCGTCCCGCTGCCGACCTCGACTTCGATGGTCCACGTTCGCGCATCGGCGAACGCGAGAACATCCTGTGATAGCGCCTGGCCGCCTCTCAGGAGGCGGAGCCATGACGCCGGAGGCTGCGGCATGGGCGGGGCGAGCGTGTCTTCTAGCGACAGATTGACGGCATCCGTCGCGTCCGGCGCGACGCCGACGATGACCGTGTGGTCGCCCGCCGGATCGCCCGTCAGGCGGAGTGTTGCTTGCCAGTTCTGGTAGGAGGGCAGAGCTGGGGCGAGGAAGGGAGACCAGGACGGAATCCCGTCGATGAAGGCAGTGGTGGTGATGCGCGTTGGGCTTGTCCCATCCGTGTTCATCACGTAGATCTGGTGCGTGCCGTTCCGATTCGTGCTCCACGCGATCTTCGTCCCATCCGGAGACCAATCCGGCTGCTCGTCCGCGCCCGGATCGCTCGTGAGTCGTGTTGGGTTCGCGCCGTCTGCGCCCATGGCGTAGATCTCGTTATTCCCATCGCGGTTCGTGTGGAACGCGAGCTTCGTCCCATCCGGAGACCACGAGGGTACGACTTCATACGACGACGACGTATTCGTCACGTTGACGACGTTCGACCCGTTGGCGTTCATGACGTAGATGTCGGCGCCGCTGCCATACGTACCGAACGCGATCTTCGTACCGTCGGGAGACCATGACGGGTCTTGTCCCGGTGGAGCGCTTCCGGACGATGTAAGCTGATTGACGTTACTTCCGTCTGCGTCCATGACATAGATGAATGTGTCACCAACGTTCGTGCCCCTGGCAAAAGCAATCCTGGTCCCGTCTGGCGACCACGCCGGAGCGTGGCTATCTACGGCGCTCGTTGTCAGACGAGTCTCGGCGGTTCCATCGGCGTTCATTACGTAGATTTCGTAGTGACCGTCTCGAGTTGATTGAAACGCGATCTTCGTCCCATCGGGTGACCATGCCGGACCTTCGTCTATCGCCGAGTTGTTCGTCAGTCGCACTTGACCGGACCCGTCCGCGCTCATGACATATACTTCGCCGTTGCCATCGCGGTTCGATGTGAACGCGATCTTCGTCTGCGCCAAGTCGCCCGTTGGCGGATTGATCCGACCGATGCCCTTCGCCGTGACGGTCGACGGGCTCCCCGACGCGTTGTGCGTGATGGACAGAGCGGACTGCTCCCAGCCCACCTTCGTCGGCGTGAAGGTGACCGTGACGGTCTGGCTCTGACCCGCCGTCAGGTTGTAGGGCGGCGCGGGAGAGACGGCGAACTGCCCGTTCGATGACGTGATCCCGCTGACGGTCAGGGTTCCGCCGCCGGTGTTCGAAATGGCGAAGGTCGCTGTGCCGGAGCCCGGCTTCGTGACAATGCCAGCGTTGATCGAAGCCACAGACGTAGTCGCTACTGGATTAAGATACGGGGACCACGATGGAAATTCGTTGTGCCCTGTCGACGTCAACGGCGTTTGGTTGGCGCCGTTGGCGTCCATGGTGTAGACCTGACCGGGAGTCGGTCGCTCGGACATCATTACGATCTTCGTACCGTCGGGTGACCATCGAGGGGAGTAGTCCAACTCGGCGGATGACGTCAGATTCGACGGATTGAGACCGTCGGCGTCCATCACGTAAACGTCGTAATCGCGTTCAAACGCAATTCGCGTTCCATCCGGCGACCAGGACGGATAACGATCACGCGTTCCGTTGTTGGTGAGGTTCGTTAGACTCTCGGTGACGATATCCACGACATAGATTTCGTCATTACCGTCACGATTCGAGTAGAACGCGATCTTCGTGCCGCCGGGCGACCACACGGGCGCATAATCGTTGCCGACACTATTCGGCAGAAGCGTCACGTTCGTTCCATCGGCATTCATGACGTAGATCTGCGTCAGACCCGCCCGGTTCGATTGGAAGGCGATCTTCGTTCCGTCCGGTGACCACGACGCGAAATCGTCGCTTGCGGTAGGATGATTCGTCCGGTTCGTCTGATTCGATCCGTCGGCATCGGCGACGTAGATCTCGTAGTTGCCGTCACGAAGCGAGACGAAGGCAAGCTTACTTCCGTCCGGTGACCACGATGGATGTTGGTTCTGACTCGTATCGAGAATGATCGGCGTCTGGTTCGCGCCGTCGGGATCCATGACGTAGATGCCGTACGTTCCGCTCCGGTCGCTCTGGAATGCGATCTTCGTGTTCGTCAGCTGAGCGACTGCCGTCGTCGTCAAGGTGGCAACGATTATCGCGAATAGATACCGAACTGTATTCTTCACGCCGGCGCTCCTTCTTCGTGTCTGACAGGCGGAACCTCAGTCAATCCGTTTATGACTCCGATACTCGAACCGTTAGCGCGTCGAAGTAGGAGGTCGCTCTCCTACCTCCCCGACCGCTATTGAGCCAGACGCCCGTGACCGCGCGACCTTTGCCATGGGGCGACCGCGCGTTGCGGACCATCCGTTTGCCGTTGAGGTAGATATCGAACGTTCCCGACTCGGTGCGATGAACGACTTTCACGTAATCGCCGTTCTCGTTCACCGGAAGGATCGGCGTCGGATTCGAAGGCACAGACGTCGGGTTCATGTCCACGTACCACCAGTTGTCCTCGTTCTTGTGGACGAATGTGTTAGGCGAACCGTCGAGAACCATGCCGATCGTCATGTTCACCGGCTTCGTGGACGGTTTGACCCACATGTCCAGCGTCACGACGCCGTATACGGAAGCGAACTCCTTGAGAACGCCGTGATCATTACCGAATTCGGCGCCCGATGGCGGCGTCACGTAGAAAGCGGTTTGCTTCTTGGGAACGCTCGTATCGAACTTGGGTTCCGACGGCAGCCATCCGTGCCATTCCGCGCCGGGTTCGACGATCGTCCGCGCACCTGCGTTGCTTTCTACGGACGCGTTCTTCACGGCTTCGAGTTCCACGTCGCCTAGCAGCACGACGCGCATCGTCCGCGTTCCCTCTGGGGAGGGCGCCACTTCCTGCGCTGGCTGCGGGAACGCCATCGCGCCGACCAGCGCCAACGCTGCGGTTCCCGCGAACACGGCTCCGGCGACCTTCGGGGTCAGATCAGCCGGCGTGGTGTGGGGTGGCGGGGCGTTCCGCAGGAGCTCCGCCATCCGGTCGTAGAACTCCTGCGCCAGCGGACAGGTCAGGAAGAACGAGCAGAACACGTCCGCCCTGCGGATGCCTTCTCGCTCGCAGTGCTGGCGCAGCAAACAGAGTCCGCGCTCGACGCGCTTCTCGGCGGCGTACCGCGTGATGTTGAGGCTCTCGGCGATCTCTGGATACGGGGTCTCATCGATGAACCGCAGAACGACGGGAACCCGCAGCGATTCCGGTAGACGGCTCAGCGCCCGCGCCAAGATGGCGTCCGCCTCCGCGCGAGTCATCTGCCCGATGGCGCCCTCGCTGCGGTCGGCACTATGCCAGAGAGTCGTGCCGTCCATCACCGTCTCCCGTCGCCGCGCTCTCAGGATGTCCATTGCCGTGCGGTAGGCGATGCGGAACATCCAGCTTTCGAACTTGTCGGGCGCGCGCAGTTTGCCGAGGCTGCTGAACGCTCGCAGGAAGCTCTCCTGGACGACCTCCTCGGCGTCGTCGGCATTCAGGAGCAGGCTGAACGCAAGCGCAAAGACCCGCGGGCCGAACCGCGTCGCCAGACAGGCGAACGCCTCCGGACTGCCGGCGCGACTGCGACGCACTAGGCACTGGATCGTCTCGTCCATGTGGCCGTCGTCCATGAATCCGCCTGCGGTGTATCAGCTAGACGGATAGACGGAGAATTCGCGCTGTGCCGACATTTTTTTTGGGCGGCACACACGATACCGCGTTCGGCGCGTAGAGAAAGGGTACGTACGGGATAGCCGGTCTGAGGATTGCCTACGAGGATGGGGATGGAGAGTGACCACGCCGCGAACGTGCGTGGCGAACCATCGGGGAGATGGTGGAGCTGAGGGGAGTCGAACCCCTGACCTCCTGAGTGCGATTCAGGCACTCTCCCAACTGAGCTCAGTCACAGTGCGGATTCTCACGCCCCGACCTGCCGACCTTTCCTGGGACGTTGCGACTCGCATGGAGTGTGGGACACTATGGGACGTGTGGCAAGCCCATGGCCACGTGAATGTGACGGTCTGCTGGCGAGGGCTGGCGCGTGTGGCACACAGGTCATCAGAAGCATCCTAAGAGTCTATCTCAATCGACGAAGGCAGTTATCCGATAGTCTCCTGTGAGTTCGTCGATTCAGGCGTCTATCGCGTGCAAACGACCGACGATGCCAAGCCGGAACCCAAGCCGGAACCGACGATCT
>VGLH01000194.1 GCA_016866785.1 Candidatus Poribacteria bacterium | reverse complement strand
TGACGCGGCTCGCCTGAACCGGTAACATACTCCGCGATCACGACCGCCCGACCCGTCTGCCGCATCGGAGGCGTCCATGCCCCGCATCTACGTCCACCTGCTGAATCCGCGCGAGCATCCCGACGATCTTCGCCGACACACCAAGCCCCCGACGTGGGAGACGTTCGGGAACCGGACGCAGTTCACGTCGTTGCGCGGCTTAGGCGTCTCGGAGGGCAAGCTGGTCGGGTTCGTCGAAGAGATCGAGCGGTACACGCGCACGCACGAGCTCGGCGACGTTCTTTGGCCCTCCTACCCCATCATCTACGCCGACAACCTCGACGAACTGACGCGGGAGATCCAGGAGCGCGGGCTCTACCTGTTCGATATCTGGGGCTACGTCCCCGGATCGGGCCCCGGCGGCTACTGGCAGCAGTTCGACGTGCCTGCCTCAGCACTGGTGACCTTCACGAGCGCCCTGGGCGAACGCTGGCTCGGCATGGACAACGGCGAGCAGGACGGGCGGTACGTCGGTGGATACGCGTCGCAGATGACGCCGCGCTCGGCGGATCGGTTCGCCCAGTACCTGAACTTCCAGCAGCACTTCGAGCGGATGTGCAACGACCTCGGCAACCGCATGTCCACGCTCGTGTCGCTGAACTTCGGGCACTACTTCGTCAAGGAGGGCGTCTACACGCTCATCGGCGCCGAGACGGCTCAGGCGCTGCCCAATAGCCAGGTCTACTACGCCTTCATCCGTGGAGCCGGCAAGCAATACGGCGTCCCGTGGTTCGGGAACGCGTCCATCTACAACCGCTGGGGGTTCAAGAACTACGGCTCCGAGGGCAAGTCGGACGGCTACGAGCACGGACCGACGAAGGGCTCCAGCCTGAACCTCATGAAGCGCCTGCTCTACTCGCACGTCCTCTACAACTCGATGATCGTGGGGTTCGAGGCGGGTTGGTTCGAAGGAACCGAGCTCTCGCCGCTAGGACGCATCCAGCAGGCGGCGCATCGCTGGGTGAAGGAGCACGGGTTCCCCGGCGTCATGGTCACGCCCACCGCGCTGTTGTGCGACTTCTTCTGCGGCTGGTCGTTCCCGCGCCATCTTTACACGAGCGATGTCTACCGCGTCTGGGGGAACCTGCCCTACGAGCCGGGCGACTACCTCACCGACGGCGTTCTCGACATGCTCTATCCCGGCTATCAGGATGCCTCCTACTTCCACGACGAATCCGGCTTCCTCACGCCGACGCCCTACTCCGACGCCGCCGACGCGCTCTTGTCCGACGCGCCGTCGTGGTTGCTGGAGCGCTATCCGATCCTCGTCGTCGCGGGAGCCCTGGAAGGCGGAGATGAGATCCGCGACAAGCTCCAGGCGTACGTCGACGGCGGCGGATGGCTCATCATCACGGCGGGGAGCCTCGCCCGTCTGCCGGGCGGCGTCGCGGACGTGCGCGTCGATCCGGGCGTCGTGAACCTGCCCGCGCGGCAGAACGTCCACACCGAGAGCGGCGACCACGTCGAGGACGTGGGATTCGCCCTGTCGCTGCTCGATCTGCCGGTGCGCGCGCGGGTGATCGCGCGTTGGCGCGAGATACCCGCCGTCGTCGCCGTGGAGAGCGGCAAGGGTCGGATGACCGTCTTCGCCAGCCCGTTCGGCATCGGGAGCGACCCGGCGACGCCTCCGCCCCAGAGCGAAGTGGACAAGCCGTTGCTCAAGCCGTATCCGCTCCTGAAGCACGTCCGCGCCGAGCTCGACCGCGCGTTCCGATCCGTCGCGCTGTTCGACATCGGAGACCGGCTCAACCTGGTCGTCTGCCGCAAGAGCGCGGGCGAGTACACACTGGGCGTCACGAACAACGCCCTGGAACCGCGTCCTCTGCGGATCGAGTCGCGCTGCGGCGAGATCGAGTCGATCCAGGAGATCCCCATCGACGCGTCCGAGAAAGGAGCCGTCGGCTACCTGCCGGACGGCTTCGAGAACGCGGCAATCGGCGCGTCGGGACACGGGCAGATCGCGGGCGGCGATGTGCGAGTCTTCTCCGTCCGCGTCCGCGAGACGGGCGTCGAGGAGATTCCGCACGTGGCTCCCCCGCCGCTGCCACGCGGCAGGGCTCTGCCGCTGCGCGACGCGACGTCGATCCGTACCGAGGTGCTTCGCCGCCCGACGTTCTTCGAGCACTTCGATGGCGTCGTGGTGAGCGCGAGCCTGCTCCGCTCGACGGAGCGTCGGGCTCTCGAACGCGAGACGGGATGGCTTCAGCGGCAGGGAGTGCGCGTGATCGTCGATTGTTCCGAGGGCGTGAACCTCTATCCCGATCTGCGCCTGATCGCCAACGTCGTCGCCGACTACGAGCGGAGCCTGTCGGAGATCGACGACATCCTCGCGAAGATGGCGGCTCTGGGCGCGCGCGACCTGCTGCTCTCACTCCACCGCTACCCGGAGAATAACTTCACGCGCGAGGAGACGGAAGCCGCGTTCGAGTCGGCGCTACGAACCATCTGCGAGCGGGCGGGAGGACTCGGCGTGACCATCCATCTGCGGATGGCGCACGGGAAACCGCCGTGGAGCCTATCGGAGGCGAACCGGTGGCGGAACCGCGTCGGAGCGGAGAATCTGCGCGTCGCCGCGAGCGCGGCGCTGCTGCTCGCGTCGAACGCGACGCCCGAATCCGTGCGAGAGGTCGTCGGTGACCTCGGCATGTGGCTGGTGAGCGCGCCGCAGAACGACGTGGCGGGCAAGCTCTGGAACGCCCACGCACCCATCCACGGATCGAACTCGCTGGACGCCCTGGGCCGCAATCTCAAGGTGGCTCCCGACTTACCGGTTGCACTTGACGCGATCTACTCCGACCGCGACGCCGAGTACCGCGACGCGAAGGCTCTGGCGGAGCTCCTCGCGGATCGGTGATTCACTCACACGGAACGGGTGTTCCAAACCCCCTCCCTGACCCTCTCCCATTCAGGGAGGAGGGATAATGCCTCCTCTCCCCGCGAAGTGTGGGGGAGGACTGAGGTGGGGAGGTTCCCCCAAAGTATCATCGCGACGGGCCATTGGAGTCTGGCTTCCTGCCTCTGCGAGCATGCCATCGTGGCTTGAGCAGACGGCTGGAACGCCCGGAAGGGCACAGGAAAGGGCAGCCCGGAGGCTGCCCTGTTGAATCGTGACCCGAGACGTGCCTAGAAGACGCGGTAGTTGAGTGTCAGGGTGAAGTTCGTGGTTGCGTCCTCATCGCCCGCAGCCTTCTCGATCTGCTCCTGCGCCACGAGGTTCACCTGGTTCTCGATGTAGTAGATGAGCGCGACGCCGGCCGAATGAGCGACCTCAGCGTCGACGTCCTCGATCTTCCCGAGCTTCATTCCGTACCGGGCGCGGAAGTCGACCCGGTTGGTCAGCTCATAGGTGAGGTCCGCAGCGGCTGAACCGGTGTAGGCTTTCCCGAGGTTGTCGAACGGGCTGCTCCAGCGCGTCCCGGCGTTGAACTGCCACTCCCACGCCACCGGACGCGCATAGTGGGCGCTCACGTCGAGATTTGGCGATGGCAGCTCATCTACCTCTTTGCCGGTCGTGGGGTCCACGACCGTGAGGTCGAACTTGCTGCCGACGGCGAGGTCCCAGCCGTAGAACCGGTCGGCGATCTGCTCACGCTCGATCACCTCGTCCATCCGCAGGATGCCGACTGCCCCGATGGCGTCCTCTTTGAGCATACCCGACTTGCGGATGACCTCCTCCATGTCGGCGTACCACTGCTTCTTGTAGGTCGCCCCGTGAGTGTCCTCATACTCGCCGCGGCGGTCGACGATCTTCGCGAGTTCGACCATAGCGTCCTTGGGCAGGTTGCCGGTGATCTCGTTCTCGTCGATCAGGAAACCCTCCATCCGAACCGCTTTGGCGAGACCGGTCGCGTTGATGAAGCGGCCGTACCCCAAGGCGATCGTGACGGATGAGTTGGGTTGGTCGTAGTCCTTGAGCATGTTCGCGTCGAATCGAGCCGACCCGAAGATGTCCTTGAGCGACGCGTTCTTGTCCCAGATGTAGCGCTTGATGCTGCCCGAGAGGTCCGCGTTGTACGTGGACTCGTACTCATCCGTCTTCGGGTCGAGGGCAGTCGAGCCGGACCCGGTCACGTCGATGGAGTATCCGAAGGGCAGGGAGTCGTAGAAGCGCTTGTAGACGGCTCCGACGTTCCCGTTGCTCGCCGTCTTGTCCGATCCCTTGGTGGCATGGTTTGCGGTCAGATCGACCAGAAGACGTTCCGCCTTGCTGACTGGCACATCGTAGTCCGTTACGGACACGTTCTGCGCCGTCGCGGCGCCCGCCAAGAGAGCGGACGCTGCCAATACGGAACCCGCAGCCGCTTTCAGCCGCATGGTATCCTCCTTGTGGTTCATCGCACATCGGCGCGCGTAGGAGCGCGCGGGCACTCAGCCCCGCTCTACATAACGTAGCTCCGGTACCGTTCGTTCCAGTGCAGTCCGAGGCGACGACTTGCCCTCCTCGTCCCATCCGGTATGATAGGAGCGGATCGCACAGTACCCCGTCACCACACTACTGCCGCTGGAAAGACGCGCCTCCTGATGAGGATTGTGTTCATCGGCGACATCGTTGGCAAGCCAGGCAGGAGAGCCGTCAAAGAGCTCCTACCGGCGCTCCGCGAACGACACGGCGGCTTCGATCTGGTCATCGCCAACGCGGAGAACGCCGCTGGCGGCAATGGCATCACCGCCGCCATCGCCTCCGAGTTGACGGACGCCGGCATCGATCTCATGACGATGGGCAACCATGTCTGGGATCAGAAGGAGTTTGCCGACGAGATCGCCGACGTGCCGAACGTGATCCGTCCCGCGAACTTGCCCAAAGCCGCCCCTGGACGAGGATGGGCGGTCACGCAGAGCGCGGCGGGGGTTCCCGTCGCCGTCCTGAACCTCGGCGGGGGCATCTTCTTCAACCAGTATCACAATCCCTTCGAGGCGGCTGAAGACATCATCCCGAAGCTGCGCGAGAGCGCGAACGTCGTCGTGCTGGACTTCCACGCCGAAGCCACCTCCGAGAAGATCGCCATGGGCAGATTCCTCGACGGGAAGGCGAGCCTGGTCGTCGGAACC
>VGLH01000193.1 GCA_016866785.1 Candidatus Poribacteria bacterium | reverse complement strand
AGGAGGTGGGCGCAATCTGCGCGCACGCCGTGTCGCAAGGCTTCCGCGCTGTCAAGATCAAGGTCGGCTACCCGACGCTCGCGGAGGACATCCATCGGGTTCAGGTGGTGCGGAACGCCGTCGGAGCCGACACGGGGATCATGGTGGACGCGAACCAGTCGCTCACGACGGCGGAGGCGACGCGGCGCGGCAGAGCGTTCGAGGACCTCGGCTGCGTCTGGTGGGAGGAGCCCATCCCGGCGGACGACGTGGACGGCTACGCCGCGCTCGCCGATGCGCTGGACATCCCGGTCGCGACCGGCGAGAACCTCTACACGCCGGCGGACTTCGCGCGGTTCCTCAAGCGAGATGCCGTGGACGTCATCCAACCCGACCTGCGGCGAGCAGGGGGCCCGACGGCGATCTTGAGCATCGGCTGGATGGCGGACGCGTTTCGCGTTCCCTACGCCTCGCACGGCGGCGGGCCCGTGCAGCTCAACATGATGGCGTCCATGCCGAATGCGTACTATCTCGAAACCGGCCTGATCGGCGAGAACTCGCCTATGAAGCTGGAGGACGGGACGGCGAATATCCCGATGGGACCCGGCTTCTCGTGGGAGTAGGCCCGGCGGAAGAGCTGCGACGACGTGGAAGGAGTCGCCGAGAGCGGCTATTCCTTGATCGCTGTCTCGCCGACACCAGCGACACTGAGCCGCTTCGACACGTCAGGAGCCGGGCCCGTTGAGCCGCGGACGCCCGAAGACAACCACCGGCGCTGAAGCCGCGCCTTCCTCCTTCCCGCGCTTCGCTGTGCGCGTCCTCGGCTCCGGCTCTCTCCTCATCTTCGTCAACAGCTACTGGATCATCGCAACCGAGAACCGCTACATCCACACGGGCGGGCTCAGCGTCTTCTCACTCTTCCCGACGGTCGTGTTCACCCTGGCGCTGGTGACCTCGGTGAACCAGGCGCTGCGTCGCTGGGCGCCACGTTGGGCGTTCACACCGGGGGAGCTCGCGGGCGTCTACGCCATGACGTCGGTTGGCGCGGCGCTCGCCGGGCATGACGTCATCAAACAGCTCGTGCCCTATCTGGGGAACGCGTTCTGGTACGCGACGCCGGAGAACGACTGGGCATCGTCGATCCAGCCCTATCTGCCAACCTGGCTGACCGTGCGAGACCGTTCCATCCTCCAGGGCTGGTACGAAGGCGGCAGCACGTTCTGGCGGCAAGACGTGGTGCGGGCTTGGACCGCTCCCTTCCTGTGGTGGACGCTGTTCGCCGTCGTCATCCTCATCGCGATGCTGTGCATCAACGCCATCCTGCGCCGTCAGTGGATGGATCACGAGAAGCTGAACTACCCCGTGGCGCAGATCGCCATCGAGATCATCGGCGACGGGGAGCGGTTCTTCGGGAACCGGCTCATGTGGGTCGGGTTCGCGTTCGCGTTCCTCATCGAAGCGGCAGCAGGGCTCAACTTCCTATTCCCGTCGATACCGATGATCCGCCTCAAGTACGACTTCGGTCCGCTGTTCACCGAGAAACCCTGGAACGCGATGCACGGGCTCCCGGTCTTCTTCTACGCCTTCGCGACGGGCTTGGCGTATCTGATGCCGGTCGATCTGTCCTTCTCGCTCTGGTTTTTCTATCTGACGTGGAAGGCGCAGTTCATCCTGGTATCGGTGCTGGGTCTGCCCCAGGGGGATGCGTGGCACGCCGAGCAACGAGCCGGGGCTTGGTTGGCTCTGGCGCTCGTCGCGCTCTGGTCGGGAAGGCATCATCTGGCTCGCGTGGCGCGGGACGGATGGAGTGGGAGCGACCGCACGTACCGGTGGGCGGCAGGCGGCTTGGCGGGTTCGCTCGTGTTCGTGCTCGCCTTCGCGAGGGCGGCGGGAATCCAGTGGTGGGTCGTTATACTCTACTTCACACTGTATTTCACGTTCTGCATCGCCGCGACGCGAATGCGCGCCGAGCTGGGCCCACCGACTCATGAGCTTCACAACGTTCATCCGGAACGGTTAATGGTCATCTTCGGAGGGATGAGGGCGGTGGGCGTTCGGAACCTAGCGCCGCTCGGGCTCTTCGCGTGGCTGCCGTACGGGTACCGCTGCCACCCGATGCCGCACCAAATGGAGGGCTACCGTATCGGCAGCCGTTTCGGGCTGTCCGTTCGGCGTATCTCGGTCGCGCTGATTCTTGCCGCGATCTTCGGGACGGTCTTCGGGATCGGGCTCCACATGGTCGAGATGTATCGGTTCCGGCAGATCTACATCATGCGGGGACCGTTCATCCAGCTCGGAGCATGGCTGCCGAACCCCCCGGCTCCCGACCTGTTCAACTCCGCGCGAGTCGTGCTGGGGTTCGTCATCACGATTGCGCTGTCGTTCCTGAAGAGACGCTTTGTGGCGTGGCCCCTGTACCCGGTCGGGTACGCCGTCAGCTATGGCTGGGCGATCAGTTGGATGTGGTTCTCGATCTTCTTGGGGTGGGCCGCGAAGAAGACGATTCTGGTATCGGGAGGCATCGGAGCCTACCGTCGGGCGATTCCTCTATTCATCGGATTGGTGTTGGGACAGTTTGTCGCGGGGAGCCTGTGGGCGGTGGTCGCGCTGATCACCCGGCATACGGTGTACAGCCCGTTTCCCTGAGTCGGCTAGCCGTTCGGGTCGGGCGCTGGGACCAGGTCGGCAACTGTGACCCGGTCCCAGCAGCGGCGATCTAGCCTGCGATCTGGCTGAACCGCTTGCCCCATTCCGCAAGGCGCTGCACGAGTTGCCGCCGCAGAGGGGTCTCGGCGAAACCCTCGTGAGCGGATACGGTTTCTTGGACCTCTGCCTCGATCTCGCTCAGTACGCGCCGGCAGTCATCGAACTTGCCGGTGCGTGCCAACAGCGCCGCCTGCACGAACTGTCCGTTCGCGCGACGCGCAAGCTCAGCCAACGGCGACGCGACGGCTTCCAGTTCATTGATGCGTTTCAGATAGTCGCCGGCGCTGTTCACGTCGCTGAGGTCGAGCGCGATCTCGGCGCGGAGAGCCAGCGCAGCCGAAAGCGCCGTGCGACCCTCGTCGGATTCCGCGATGGGCGATGCGATGACCTCGTCGAGGCGATTCGATGCCTGGGAGTACCGGCGTCGGGTCCGCATGAGGGCAGATGCCGCTGTGGTGATCCGGGCGTCTTCCTCGGGAGTCGTCGTGATGCGGATGCTCACGGACCGCGCCCTGTTCAGCCAGGTGGCTGCCTCTTCGTACTGCTGCATGCGGATCGTCGCTTCCAGGGCTCCAATCTCGGCACGCAGCAGGTAGCGAGATTTGTGGTCCTGAGGCGCGTCCAATGTCGATGATCGCCAGAGCTTGATCGCTTCGGAGGCTGACTGCACGACTCGCTCGTAGTCGCCAAGGGCGAGATGACCTTCGATGGCTTCGGACCGGCTGCGTGCCATCGCCAGCGCCGGAACGTCTGCCGAGGCGAGGACCTGGTCCAACCGCGTGAGCATTCCGAAGACATCGCCGCGTTCGCCGATCACGCGAGCAGCCAACCAACGCGCGGCGGCTGTACCGGCGGCGTCAGAACCCCGAACGGCTTCATTGGCAGCCTCGTCGTAGAGCTTGACGGCTCCTTCGACATCGTCGGCGGCTTCGCGCGCCAGACCGAGATGAAGCGCCGCCAGCATGCACAGCTTTGCCGGATAGGAACCAGTCGTCTCGACGTGGATCATCTCGTAGGCGGACCCGAAGTCCGGCAGCGCGGCGATCCTACCCTCGCTGTGCCGCTTGTAGTAGGCACGGTAGAACTTGCCCCAGGCGCGTGCCCTGGTGACGATGTGCTTGTCGCTGGACCCGATCAGCTCGATGAAGGCGATCTGCGCACGGATGTCGTCGGGCTGGATGGGGGTCTCGCCCGCGAAGTGGAAGGGCGTGTCCGTCTCTGGCGAGGCGACGCCGGGAACTGCGAGAAGGTGTTCGATGAGGTCGTCGGCGGTGTCGGTCGCAGTCGCCTGAGCCCTCAGGTTCCGAGGCAGGTACTCCGGCGCGGTCGGGCTGTCGAGCACGGCGCGTTTCTGATCGATAGGAACCGCCTGCGCGAGAAAGCGGACGTAGTTGACGTCATCGCCGAAGTACTCGGCGCATCGCGCGACGAGTTTCTTCGACGGGTAGCGTTGACCACTCTCAAGCAGGCTGATGAACTGGGCTGTGACTCCAATGTTGGACGCTAATTCCTGCATTGTGTGGTCACGAGTGAGGCGGTTGTGGCGGAGATATTCCGCAAAAGTCAACATCGATATTCGATCCTTCTAGTGCTCGACTTAGTATGTCGCCGGGCGCACGGAACATGCGCCTCGCTGCTACATCTCAGTATACTACAGAAGCAGTCGGAAATCAATTCGCCCACCGAGAATCCCGGCGGTGGTTCGGAATAGCGAATCACCGCCAGGTGTAAGGTCTTGGCGTCGATCCTAAGGGATCAGGCGAGCTCGGAGGGCGTCGATCAACCCCGGTTCGGGGTCGAAGGGGAGTGTCACGGGCTCATGCCGAACGGCGCTCTTGTAGACTCCCAGGATGATGTTGAACTGCGTCAACGATGTGTCGAGTCGCGTCGGATGAGCCTTTGATTCGTCATCGAGCCATTCGAGCACGGCGTCGGTCAGTCCTGCCTGTCCGACGACATCTTCGGCGCCGTAGCTGTGGACGCCCTTCTCGATAGAGCCGTCAGGGCGGCTGCGCTCCCACCACTCCATGGTCCAGTGAACCATTCCCTTCGACCCGTAAGCGGCGATGCGCTTGTGCATGTGCTCGCCGAGGTCGTTCATTCGCGGCGCGTTCGTGCCGCAGATGAGCTGCGCGCGGACCCCGGAATCGTAGTTGATCGCGGCGATGCACTGATCCGGACCCGGATGATTGGTTTCCAAGCCGTTCCCACCGGCGACGTTGCCGAAGACGCCCGTCGGCGTCGCGCCGACCGTGTAGGCGGCGACGAGCTCCAGGATGTGAGTGCCTTGACCGGACAGGTTGAGCCGTGCGCTCGCCTCGATGAAGCGGAGCTCGCCGATGGCTCCGTCCTGAACCGCGCGCTGGAACTCGAGCGATCGTGGATGGAAGTGGAGTTGGTGGTTAACGCAGATCTTCGTGCGGGTCCGTGCGTCGAGCTCTCGGAGTTGCGCGTAGTCTTCGCCCTGGATGGCGATGGGTTTC
>VGLH01000192.1 GCA_016866785.1 Candidatus Poribacteria bacterium | reverse complement strand
GACATGTGCATCAGTGTCCCATGTGGACGGCTAACGCGAGCCGCGCACAACAGCCGCGGCGACCGCCCAGGGATACGCCGGGTCCTCCGCCTGGGCGTCGCGGTAGGTAGGAATCCACACCCACCGATCCGCGCCCGACTGGTTCGGATGGCTCGCGTGGAGCGTGAGGTCGTGGAAGAAGACGGCTCCACCGGCTTCGAGCTCGGCGGTCACTGCCTGGGACTCGTCGATGGCATCGGGTCGGAGCCGATGTCCAAAACCGTACCCATCGCTCGAATCCCCGTCGTGCGTCACGAACTCGATGTGCGAGCGCGGGAGAACCTTCAGAGTTCCGTTCTCCGGCGTCGCGTCGTCGAGGGGAATCCACACGGATATCTTGTTGGTTCCCCGCCAGTAGGGCCAGTCCTGATGCCAGGGGCTGCCGAACTCCGTGCCCTCCTGCTTGTAGACGACCTTATCGCTCAGGAACTCGACGTTCGGGCCCTGGATCGCTTCGAGGATGTCCACAATCCGGGGGTCCGCCACCGCCCGTTTGAAGAACTCGCTCCGTGCGGCGAGCCCGACGACAACGCCCGTCCGAAGCGCCGCGACCGGATCGCCCCCGGAAAGCGCCACGTCCTCGCGCACACGATCGACGATGAGGCGTGTTTCACGCTTGATCTCAATCGTCTCGGCGCGCGTCAGCAGGTTCGGGACGATGACATAGCCCTCTTCCGCAAACGCCTTCGCCAGTTCGGACGACGCGACCATTGCGGCCTCCTCCCGCCCAACCCATCCGGTCGTCAGTCGATACCAGAAAGCAACCCCGTCGCTCTTGCCTCGGGTTCGCTCTGCCCGCCCTTGGCGGCTTAGAATGACATGGACCAGCACCGTCTGGAAACCCGCCTCAGCGCGGTGTCCCTGGGCCCCGTTCTCGCTCAAGTCGCTCGCGGAGGCAATCGACCCGTCGCGCCAGTTCCTCCCACCAGCCTGACGCAGCCTCGACGCGAACGAGGTTCGTGACCCCCGGCAGGTCGTTCGCTCCCAGCCTCTTCGCCAACGGAGTCGTCCCAGCGTCCGACGCCACCAGCAGCGCGAGCTCCCGTTCCATGCGAACCGGCGAACGCACGGCGATGATGCCGATCAACTCCGCTTCGAGCCGGTCGAGCAGGTGGTCCACGTTCCAGAAGAGCGTCTTGCCGGAACGCGGGAGCAGGTCGGGCGTCGGAGCGCCCAGGCTCGCGTGCTCCGTGAGCAGGAGGTCTCGGATCGCGTGAGGCGGATTCTCGCCGGAGCGGCTCGCGTGCCGTACGAGCCGACGCGCCAACGACGTCGAGCCGCGCGACGACAGAGCCGACCCGACATAGACGTATTCCCCGGCTGGCACGTGGATCAGTTCCCTGCCTCGGAATCGTCCGAACACGATGGCGAGCGGAACGCTCACGCGGATGCGATGCAGGTAGGAGCCCGCGCTTCCGGTTGAACCGAGGACGGTCAGCATGGGAACCGTCGGCGGGTTAGGCGACGAGTCGAATGAGATCATCGGGCGAGAGATCCGAAAGGGACGCAACGACACGATCCGCGCCTACCAACTCGGCGGCATCGCGGCTCGACGCGACGGCGACGACGCGCATCCCGCCCCGACGCGCCGCCTCGACGCCCTGGGGCGCATCCTCGATGACGACGCACCGCTCCGGTGGAACCTCGACCTTCCGCGCGGCGGTCAGGAACACCTCCGGGTCCGGCTTGCCAATGGACACGTCCTCTCCCGCGACGATGGCGTCGAACGAGTCCAAGACACCGATCTCGCGCAGAGCGAGCTCGACGTTGGCGAGAACCGTGGAGGATCCGATTGCCAAAGCCACCCCCGCTGCGCGCAGACCGCGCACCAGTTCGACGGCTCCCGGTAGCGGGTCGATCCGCCCGCGAGCGCACTCGCGGTAGAGGGCTTCCTTACGCTCGATCAGGCGGTCGAGCTCGGCGTCCGAGGGGATCGGGTTCAGCAGCGCGATGAGCGTCTCGCGCGTACGGGTTCCGAAGGTCGCGCGGTGGAACGCCTCGGTCACGGGAACACCGAGCTCGTCTCCGAGACGTTCCAGCGCCATGCGGTGGTAGAGGGACGAATCGACGAGCACGCCGTCCAGGTCGAACAGGACGGCGTGAGTGGGATGGGGCATGTCGGCTACTCAGCCCCTGAGGCAGATGCGTAGACCTCCTGAGCCGCCGCCAGCCCAGCCTGCGCGTCCACCGAACATCCCTCGGCTCCCAGCGACGCGCCGAGAGCGTCCAAGCAGGTCAGGACGCTCGAACGGCGAGCCGTCTCGCCCATCAGACCGATGCGCCACATCTTGCCCTTGAACACGCCCAGCCCGCCGCCGATCTCGACGCCGTGTTCCAGCAAGAGGCGACGGCGCACGGCGGCATCGTCGGCGCCATCGGGTAGAGCCGTCAGCGTGAGCATCGGAGCCCGGCAGTCGTCCTGCGCGGCGAGCTTCAAGCCCATCGCTTCGAGCCCGGCTCCCAGTGCGGCAGCGTGGAGTCGATGGCGTTCATAGCGCGCCGCCAGCCCTTCCTCGTGAACGATCCGTAGCGCCTCCCGCAGCGCGTAGACCATGCTGATCGGAGCCGTGTGGTGATAGAGACGCTCCGAACCCCAATACTTCGAGACCATCGTCATGTCGAGGTACCACGACTGCACCTTCGACTTCCGACCGTTGATGACCTCCATCGCGCGAGGACCGAACGTGATCGGCGATAGACCCGGCGGGCAGCTCAGGCACTTCTGCGTCCCGCTGTAGGACACGTCGATGCCGGTCGCGTCCGCCTCGATCGGGGCTCCGCCCAATGACGTGACGGTATCGACCACGAACAGCGCGCCGTGGTTCCGCACGATCTTCGCGATGTCAGCCAGCGGCTGGAGAACGCCCGTCGAGGTCTCCGCGTGGACGATGGCGACCGCCTTGGGCTTCGGGACTGACCGCAAGGCGGCTTCGATCTGCTCCGGCTCGAAGGCTCTGCCCCAAGGCGCATCGACGCGCGTCAGCACGCCGCCGCATCGCCCGACGATGTCGCTCATCCGCTCGCCGAAGACGCCGTTGACGCAGATGACGACCTGATCGCCCGGCTCGATGATGTTGCAGAGAGCCGCCTCCATGCCCGCGCTGCCCGTCGCCGAGATAGGGATCGTCAGCTCGTTCGCCGTGCCGAACGTCCGGCGAAGGAGGTCCATCGTCTCGTTCATCAGGCGAAGGAACTCTGGGTCGAGATGACCCAAGAGCGGCGTGGACATCGCCTTGAGAACGCGCGGATGGACCATGCTGGGCCCCGGACCCATCAGCAAACGCGCAGACGGGTCGAGCTCGGAGTACGTCTCGGTTGACATGGTGGGTGAGGTCTCCTCGGGCGAATGGCTTACGGCGTAGCGGTCGCCTTTGCTTTCTTCTCGTACTTCACGGCGAGCGCGTCTTCGAGCGCCTTGGTCACTTCCTCGTCGGTCGGCTTGACCTTCGGCTCGAACCGCGCGAGAACCTTGCCATCCTTGCCGACGAGGAACTTCGTGAAGTTCCACTTGATCTCGCCGCCGGTCTTGGGATGCGCCTCTTCATCGGTCAGGTACTGATACAGCGGGTGAATCCCCTCTCCCTTGACGACGATCTTGGAGAAGAGCGGGAACTTCACGTCGTAGTTGGTCGTGCAGAACGCCTTGATCTCGTCGTTCGTCCCGGGCTCCTGCGCGCCGAACTCGTTCGCCGGGAACGCGAGAACCTTGAAGCCCTTCTCACGGTACTTCTCGTAGACAGCTTCCAGGTCGGCGTACTGAGGCGTGTAGCCGCACTTGGACGCCGTGTTGACGACGAGAAGAACGTCGCCGTCGAAGTCCGACAGCTCAATCTTCTTGCCGTCGATGTTCTTCATCGCGAAACCGTGAATCGACTTCGGCGACATCTTGACTCCCTTGTCTGCCACCTTCACCTTGAACGTCTCGGTTTTCGTCGCGGACGGAGCATCGCCGCCCGCCAGCGCAGTGCCTGTGCACAGCGTCGCCGCCACGATCAGCAGACCGGTAGCGTGCATCCGGTTCATTTCGTTTTGCCTCCTGCGGATCATTGCTCCCACGTGCCGTCGTTCAGTATCCCACGCGGCGCGACGAGCGGTCAACCGGCTGGGCGGCGGATTCGACCTGGGCACGGTCGCCGGGGACTCGTTCGACATGCCGCTGCCAAAAAGCACCGTCAGCAGTCTGGGGAATCCCGTCGCCCGGACGGGTTCGGATCAGCCTTCTGCTCTGGCTCCGAAAATCCGCTGGAGCTCGCGCGTGATGTCGTCCGCCGTCTCGCGATAGATGTCGATGCCCTGTCCGAAGGGATCCAGGATACAGAGCTCAATGATCGTCGCCGGATCGACGCGCAACGACCGAAGCTCCCGCGCGATTGCCGGAGTCAGAGCGACGACATACTCGGACGCCGTTGGGTCAACGTCGTGAATGCTACGAGCGCGATGACCGCGGATATCCAGTCCCCTCTCCGCCATCACGACGATCGCGTCCAGAGCAGCAGGTGCGTCTGGCACGGCGTAGATGCCAGCGCTACGGACATCAGCGGCGGGACCCAGCAACTGACGCGCGATGGCTGCAGCCATCGGGCTTCGGCACGTGTTTCCCCCGCAGACAAAAAGAACGCGTTTGGTGGCTCTGGTATCGTTCCCCATGGTTACCTCCATCATTGCTCGGGTACGGCGATCGGTTGATGCCGCTGAAAGGAAACATATCACGACGCCCCAGTTGATCCAACAGGACTCCGCAGGCGGTGTTCCCGGTTTATAGTGATATTGCGAGATCTCTATCCCTTGCGGGAATCGTTCGGGCTTGGATTCCATCGAACGATGAGATATCAAAAATCACCATGAGTCAGGAACACCCCGCAGGCGAGCGTCCTGCCCTATCACGTACTGAGCCCGAGTTGACATGAGTACGACTGGCGTACGCCCGTACTCACGCCCGCAACGCGGCTGAACGGTGGCGACAAGCCGGATATTGACTCGATCGGGAATACCAGATTCCGCTTGGCGCGCGAAACCGGCTCAGTTGGCTGGCAACCCCGCAACGGTCGAGGGTTCGAGTTGAAGGACAATCCGCGGAACGGCAAGCACCGAACCGGAGGCGTCACCGCGCGGGCGGTGATCCTCGCGCTGCTGCTGGTTCCCATCAACGTGTTCCTCGTCGTCCAGTGGGAGACCGTCTGGGGAACTCAGTACCCCACGACGATGAGCCTCTACTTCAACGTCGTCTTCTGCCTCTTCGTCGTGACGGCGGCGAATGCATGGCTGCGGCGGTCGCGTC